>WRNX01000026.1 GCA_009776395.1 Lentimicrobiaceae bacterium | reverse complement strand
TCAAACCACTAACGGTTAGTGTGGTATATTCATCTCCACACGATAAATTCATGTTGCACGCCAATTTGTAAAACTCTTCCTGAATCTCTTCCGCACTCATTGTTGAAGTACCAAGGTATTCAATATATTCGGTAGCAAAAGTTAAACGTAAGTCGTTCAACTCTCCCACTTTATAACGAAACTGTAAATTAAAAGTAAAGTTTTCTTCATTATTAATGTAATAAATATCACAGTTTTTATCCGGAATTGTGGTCATATCTTTCTTAAAATCAACAAAAACAGGTTGAATGGGTTCCACTTTATTTTCTTTTATTTTCTTCATAAAATCCGATTCTGCTTCTCTATTAATATGAATAGGGGTAATGGGCGGTTTGTTCACTTTTGCCACTTCCTCCGGCGTTCCTTGTCTTTTATACACAATTACATAGTTGTCATTAAAATACTTATTAGCAAAATTAACGATATCTTTTTTAGTAATTTTTGAATAATTGGAAATAGATTGCGAGGCAACTGTCCAGGGGATATTGTTCAAAAATGCGCTGTACATCATTCTTGCCCTTGAACCGTTGCTTTCCAACTGGCGCATTTCACTGAGGCGCATATTGTTAATAGCGCCGGTTAACAAATCTTCGTTGAATTTTCCCTGTTTTAACAGATCAATTTGTTGTAATAACAGATCGCGCACTTCTTCAAGTGTTTGTCCCTCTTTTGGCTTTCCTGATAAATAGAGTGCGGAGTTGTCGCACAAAACGTAAGCCCCTGCGCCCGCGCTCATTACGGCTTGTTTTTGATTGAGATTCAAATCTATCAATCCTGCTTTTCCATTTGATAATACCCGAGATAACATATTCAAAATGAATATATCCGGATCGTTTGCGGGCAAGTCCACCCGAAACGCTAAATTGAGAAATTCCGCTTCCAAACCCGTTACTTCTTTTACCACCGGTTGGGTAATCGGTTTTTCACCTGAATAATTTAATTTAGGAACATTTCCACTTGTTAATTTGCTGAAATATTTATCTATGATGGCTATAGCGTTGTCAAATTCAAAATCTCCCGACATAGCAACTGCCATATTATTAGGTACATAATATTTTTCATAAAACTCGCGGATATTTTTCATTGATGGATTTTTCAAATGTTCCGATTCTCCCAGCGTAGTTTGTTGTCCGTAGGGATGATTGGGGAACAAGCCTGCCAAAAGCGCTTCGCTTGCTTTTCGGTTGTCATTGGTAAGCGACATATTTTTTTCTTCATACACCGTTTCCAATTCGGTGTGAAACAATCGTAACACGGGATTATCAAAACGGTTTGCTTGAATGATTGCCCAATTTTCTAATTGATTAGACGGAATATTCTCAATATAAACGGTGTAGTCGTTTGATGTTCCGGCGTTTGTACCTTGCGAACCGATGGTTTTCATCATTTTGTCGTACTCGTTCGGAATTGCCAATTTACTTGCTTGAAACGACAGTTGGTCAATAATTTTGTAGAGTGCGGCGCGTTCATCTTCGTTGGTAAGAAGTCGGTACTGTTCAAACAGGTTTTCAATTTGGTCAATCAGAATTTTTTCCTGTAACCAGTCGGTCGTACCAAAATCGGGGGTACCTTTAAACATCATGTGTTCAAAGTAGTGCGCCAATCCGGTGGTTTCTGCGGGGTCGTTTTTACTTCCCACTTTCACCGCGATGTAGGTTTGAATACGCGGTGCTTCCTGGTATTGAGTTAAAAAAACGGTTAAACCGTTATCTAATTTGTAGATTCGCGCGTTCAGCGGGTCGTTAGGCACGGTTTCATAAGGATAATTTTTTTGTGCAAACAGCACGGAAATGGTAGCGAAAAAAGCTACGAAAAAGAAAAGGATGGATTTTTTCATAATGATTATTGGATTTATATTAAAAAACGATTTTTTTTCATTTTTCAAAAATTTTGGCAAAAATAGCATATATATTATTCCCTATTAAAAATGAATTATATATAGAAGAAAAAAAGTTACGATTTTACCGCCGCAATCACCCTTTCAATCTGTTCCTCTGTTAAATCATAAAAAATGGGCAAACTGATTTCACGCGCATAGTTATAGTATGCCACAGGAAAATCTAAAATATTGTATCCATTATTTTTATAAAAACTTAACATCGGGAGTGGAATAAAATGAACATTGACCGAAATGTTTTGCTGTGCAATTTTTTGAATCATTGCATCACGTTCATTTTCGGTAATGTTTTTTAAACGTAATGGATACACATGATAAGAGGAAGTTTTGGTATTGGTTTTATAAACAGGAATTTCAAAACGTTCATCTTTTTTAAAAGCGTTTGAATAGGTATCAAAAATATGTTTTCGTTTTACCAGCATATCATTTTCATAGCGTTCCAACTCAACCAAACCTATTGCAGCAAGTATGTCGGTCATATTACATTTATAACCTGCTTCGTTAACATCATAGCGCCAATTTCCTATTTGTGTTTTAGATAACGCATCTTTACTTTGTCCGTGTAGAGATTTTACACATAAATGTTTGTAGATTTCTTCAGTATTAAAAGAGGAAGGTAAGTTTAAACAGATGGCGCCTCCTTCGGCGGTAGTAAGATTTTTTACGGCATGAAAAGAAAAAACGGTAATATCGGTCAAACCTCCTGTGCGTTTTCCTTTGTAAGTGGCGCCCACAGAATGCGCGGCATCGGAAAGAATAAGAATGCGCCCCAATTTTTCCTGTATTAAAGTTTTCGGTTTAAATTTTTTCCTAATACTATCTTTGTTAACCAATTGATTCAGTTCATCGTAATCGCAAGGGTATCCTGCAAAATCCACAGGAATAATTACTTTAGTTTTTTCGGTAATAGCCTTTTCTATGTTTTGAATATTGATATTAAAATCATCGGCATTCACATCCACCATCACGGGTTTTGCGCCGCAATGCACTACCACATTTGCCGTAGCGCAATAGGTATATGCCGGCACAATCACTTCGTCGCCTTCCTGCACACCAAACCATCGTAACATCAATTCCAATCCGGCAGAGGCAGAATTGACGCACACTACTTTTTCAACATCAACATATTGTGCAATACGTTTTTCAAATTCCTTTACGCGGGGACCGGTAGTTATCCATCCTGATTTTAACGCAGCGGTAATTTCAGCAATAGTTTTATCGTCAATTCGGGGCGGAGAAAAGGGGATAGGAGGTAGATTGGAATGGTGCATAATATTTTTTCTTGAGTAAAAAAGAGATTTTTAACAATCTAAAAAATGGTTTCTACAATTTTTCCAAAAACTGAAATGCCATCAAAGGGGGTGTTTTTAGATTTTGACGCCATTGTGAAAACATCAATTATATATTCTTGTTCAAGTTCTGCAATTACAAACTCAGCGTTCATTCCTTTTACAATTTTACCTTTATTGAGTTTCATCATGGCAGATGGATTTGTGGACATCATCTTTACCAACTGCGAAAGTGTTAAAAATCCGCTTCTTACTAATTTTGTGTAACACAGCGGAAAAGCAAGTTCTAATCCTATCATTCCGGGAGCGCCTTGTTCCTTATCTTCTTCAGTATGTGGGGCATGGTCGGTAGCAATGGCAAACACAACTTCGTTTTGCATCGCATTTATCAATGCATCAATATCTTCCTGTTTTCTTAACGGAGGATTTACACGGTAATGGTTTCCTTCTTCATCTGTGGCAAAGATGTGATGCGGAGTAACTTCACACGTTACATTAAAACCCTCCTTTTGTGCCTGGGCAATCATCTCAATCGCTTCTTTTGTACTTACATGGCAAAAATGCAAATGACTACTAAGGTTGCTCTTGAAAATAAGATTAGCGGTATTACTTTTTGCATTCTGCATTCTGCTTTCTTTGTTCAAACGTATATCTCGTGCGGTCATTTCATTTTCCGCTTTTCGCATATCGGTTGCGCTATATTTTGCATCTTCCGCGTGAGACATCACAGTGATATTTTTCTCATTACAAATCTCAAAAATCTGCTTCATCACTGTATCATCCTGTACGCCTTTGCCATCGTCGGTAACAAAAAGAATTTCATCTTTTTTCAAATTTTTTAGATGGCTAAAA
Source organism: Lentimicrobiaceae bacterium (assembly GCA_009776395.1). GTDB lineage: Bacteria > Bacteroidota > Bacteroidia > Bacteroidales > WCHB1-69 > WRNX01. The sequence goes on along the minus strand of WRNX01000026.1, from coordinate 8,728 downwards.
TTAATTCCTTCTAAATCTTTGGTCATGCTAATAGTTTGGTTCACTGTAATTCCGAACAATTCTTTGGCTTTATTTTCAATTTCTTTTGCCTGTTCAACAGAGTTGTACACGGGGTTTGTGTTAGGCATCAGATTTACGGCGGTATATCCTCCTTTAATGGCGGTTGCACAGCCGGATTCCAAATCTTCTTTATAAGTAAACCCCGGATCTCGAAAATGTGCGTGTAAATCTGTGAATGCGGGCATAAGTACTACGTTTTCGCCGGTAAAATCGCGCACAATGAAATTAGAATTATAGAGTCCATACGCCGGAATGATTTCATACGCCGGTTCATCAATTAGTTCGGCAACTTTCGTAACGATTCCGTTTTCAACCAAAACGCACCCCATAAAATCTTGGGTGTCGTCCACAATTCGAATATTTTTATAAAGAGTTTGCATAAAATAATATTTTTGGGGAAAATAGACAACGTTTTTCAGATTAGTCCCAATATTTTTCTTGCCTCATTTGGGGTAGCAATTTCGCGACCTAATTCTTTTGCCATTCTAACAACTTTAGCAACTAATTCGCCGTTAGATTTTGCCAATACGCCTTTGGATATATAAACATTATCTTCGAATCCCACGCGCACATGCCCCCCGTCAATAATTGCCGCCATTGCCAATGGAAACTCAAAACGTCCGATACCTGCAACGGTGTAAGTGGCATCTTCTGGAATGGAACCACGCATAAACACAAAGTCGCGCAAATCGCCGCCAATGCCGCCATTTACGCCTTGAACAAAATCAAAGTGCATAGGTTTGTTGATGAACCCTTTTTTGTGAAGGCGCAATGCCATCTCTATCATACTTTTATCAAAACATTCTAATTCGGGTTTGATACCCAATTCTATCATACGTTTACCAAAATATTTAATGGTATTTTCGGTGTTGGTAAACACGTCGTCGCCACCAAAATTGCAGGTTCCACAATCTAAGGTTGCCATTTCAGGCAACAATTCAGTGGGTTGTAAACGCTCGTCATCGGTCATGCCTACTGCGCCGCCAGTAGAAGGTTGAATGATGATATCAGGAATCACTTTTTTAATGGCGTCTATCGCTGCTTTAAAGCGACCTTTGTCTTGTGTGGGTTTTCCGTCGTCCCAGCGCACATGCAAGTGAATGATTGAGGCGCCTGCATCGTAAACCGATTTTGCTTCGCGCACTATCTCTTCAATAGTATAAGGCACGGCAGGATTGTGTTCTTTTAATACTTCTGCGCCGCAAATAGCAGCGGTAATGATCAGTTTTTCCATATTGATAAAGGGGTTAAATTTTTGTTTGCGAAAATATGGTTTTTTTTAGAAAAATTTAAAAACTGCCAAGTAATGACCTTTAAAAACTTCAGAATATGTTATCAAAAACAATTTATTATATATTTTTGCCAAAAAATTCATAATTATTAATTAATCTTCCATATAAATATTCAGATGAAAAAATTTATTCTTTTGTTTTTGTTTTTTGCATTTCATGCAATTTTAGTTTCAACCCTTTTTGCTCAAGAGATAACTTATAACCATTTAAGAGACAAGAATGGTATTTCTATTCACATGGGGCTGCAATCTTACGAAATATCATCGCTGAATTACCGAGGTGAAGATATGCACGAAATTAATTTATCAGGTATCTTTATTCCAAACGATGAAGGGATGCCGAATCTTCCCAGAATGAGCAAATTTATTGCCGTTCCAAAAGGAGCTGAACTTAGAGTATCCATTAACAGTATGGAAACCGAAACATTTCAAAATATTAACCTTGCACCAGCACTGAGAATACAGGCTATTCCCGAAGATCCTGTAATAGATTATGTAAAAGATGAAAGAGTTTATACTACAAATGAGTATTACCCGCAAAATCCGGTTGAAATTTCTGAAGTTACTACTTTAAGAGGCGTTAATACTGTTGTGCTGGGAATTACTCCTTTTCAGTATAATCCCGTTACTAAAGAATTAATCGTCATTAACAATATCGATCTTAATATTGAATATATTGGCGGTACAAGAGAATATGATGATCCGAAGTATCGTTCGCCGTGGTTTGACCCAATTCTTAAAAATGCAATACTGAACTATGAGGTTCTTCCTGAAATGGAATACACTGCTAAAAACTCTAAAAGTGGAACAGGATGTGAATATTTGATTGTCATCCCAAACCGAGAAGATTTTCTTCCTTACGCAGAACAAATTAAAGAATTTAGAACCAAACAGGGTATCTACACTCAAATTATGAAATTGGAAGAAATGGAAGTTACAAACACTACACAGTTAAAAGCATGGTTTCATAATGCCTATAATACCTGGGATAATCCACCCGTTGCCGTATTACTCATGGCAGACCATAACACGAATGTTGCGCTTGGAATCCCTGCCGAAACTATTTCACATCCCTATTCGGGCTCTTGTATTACTGACAACCAATATGCCGATGTAACAGGAAATCTTTTACCCGATATGGTTTTCGGAAGAATGGCTGCCGAAACAGAAGCGCAAATGGCGATATTAGTTAGCAAATTTATGGAATATGAAACACAACCTTGTATGGATCCTGCATACTATCAAAATCCTATTACTGCGCTGGGTTGGCAAACAGTAAGATGGTTTCAGATATGTTCTGAAGTGGTTGGAGGATATTGGAGAAATCAAAATAAAACACCCGTAAGAATTAATGCCATTTATGAAGGTTCACCAGGAAGCACTTGGTCTTCAGCATCAAATACTTCTTCGGTGATCAATTATTTTGGTCCCAACGGAACCGGATATATCCCTGCAACTCCATCTGAATTGGGCGGTTGGTCGGGAGGTACGCCCGCACAGGTAGTTACGGCTATTAACAACGGCGCTTTTGCACTGCAACACCGAGATCACGGTTTTGAAAACGGCTGGGGCGAACCCGCTTTCCAATCCAATCATATTAGCCAACTTAATAATGTTGGAAAAATGACATACGTTTTCACTATCAATTGTTTAACAGGAAAATTTAACCATTCTTCCCCCTGTTTTGGCGAAGTATTCCATAGATATACTTATCAAGGACAAAATGCAGGTTGCGTTGGATTTTTAGGACCCACAGAAGTATCCTATTCTTTTGTAAACGATGTGTATGCCTGGGGAATGTACGATTTGTTTGATCCTGAATTTATGCCAACTTATGGTCCAAATTACGGAACTAATGCTGGTCCACACGTTGGATATTCTGGAAATTGGATGCCTGCTTTTGGAAATGTGTCGGGTAAATATTTCTTATATTCCAGCAGTTGGCCCTATAATACAGGCGACAAAAACATTACTTACCAAATGTTTACCTCTCATTCGGACTTGTTTTTAAGACTTTTTACCGAAGTACCTCAGCAACTTACAGTAAATCATCAAGAAGTATCTTTGGCAGGGATGTCAACTTTCCAAATTTCAGCCAACGAAGGCGCGTTGATAGCGCTTACAGCAGAAATTGACGGAAATCTTGAAATTCTTGATATAGCAACGGCAACAGGCACAATACAAGATATGATGATTCCCTCTACTTTATTACCTACGACAGAAATTAATGTGGTGATTACCGGACAAAACTTCCTAAGATATGAGGCTGTAGTGGCGGTTGTTCCAGCAGAGGGTCCCTATATTATTCCGATTGACTATACTGTTGTAGAAGAAGATATATTAACCTATATCTCAGAAAACAGTGAAATTTCCGTTACTTTTAAAAATGTGGGTATTGAATCCACCGAACCACTGAATATAACCATAGCATCTAATGATCCACAGTTGTCTATTGATAAACCAAATGCGCAATGTGGCAGTATAACTCCCGATGGCACGGCTACCGTGAATTTTAACGTTACCGTTGCAAATGATATTCAGGATGGTAAAACTTTTCCTATAGAAGTAACTGTTATAGAAAATGGAAAAGGAAGAACCTGGGAAAGTAAAATGTCGTTAAAAGCTTACGCACCAAAGTTTGCCATAGAAAAAGTGCTTATTAATGGTGCTGAAAATGGAAGTTTACCCAAAGGCACTGTTGTTACGCTTACCACCGTGATTAAAAATAAAGGCGGTGCAGACGCTTTCAATCTGAAAGGAAGCCTTGAAATGAACAGCCCGTATGTAACCCTTGCTTGTGATGAAGATAAATCTCGCGCCGCCGTAAATTTAGAAGCAGGAGAAAGTATGAATTTTGATTTTGTAGTAATTACCTCCCCCGATATGCCTTTTGGACACATTGCCAATTTCGACCTCTTAGTTGATGCAAACTATGGAATCTCTTATGAAAAAGATTTCACTGTTTCAAATTCCGGATCAAGTAATTACTGTTCATCAGGTAGCCAAAATTGTAGCCAAAGCGATAAATTTACCTCTGTTATCCTGTATAAAACATCAGATGCCTCTAATTTATTAATTAACAATTTAAGTACTGCCTGTGTAACCGGCGGATATCAAGACTATACAAGTACTAATGTAGTATTAGAACCGGGTGAAAACTATACTGTTAAAGTAAAATGCGGATACAATTCACAACAAGTAGGCGGTTGGTTCGATTTTAACGGAGATAATGAATTTACTACTGATGAAAAGAAAATAACGCTCACTTGTGGCACAGCCAATACGGAATATACTGCCAATTTTACGGTTCCTGAAAATTTTGTTCCGGGAACATCACGTTTTAGACTCGTATGTAAATGGAGCGGTACACCTGTCGCTTGTAATAATGAAAGTTACGGACAAACTCACGATTATACCATCACCCTTCCCGAACTCTATGCGCGTGTTCAAAACGTAGAAGCAGAATTATCAGAAACTACTATCACTACCTCTTGGGAAGCGCCTGCCGAAGGAACACCCACCGGATACAATATTTACAGAGATGGCAATAAATTAAACAGCGACATAATAACCGATTTAACATATACAGAAGAAGATGTAACCGAAGGGGTGTATGTTTATAATGTAACTGCAATTTATGAAGGAAATAAAGAATCATTTGCAGAGATGTCGAATGTGATATGTTTCTTTTTGCCTCCGGAACCTGAATTTTGCGAACCGCCGGTTGAACTTGCCGGTATTGACGAAGAAGCAAACGCCATTCTTACCTGGAATACACCTGAAAATATTGATGGTGAATTGCTGGGATATAATATTTATCGTGATGAAGTGAAAATAAATACGGAAATACTTGAAGATACCGAATATACAGATGAAAACCTTGAAAATGGAACCTATATCTACAAAGTTTCTGCTATTTATAAACACTGCGAGGAATCGGAACTTACAGAAGGCGTTAGCGTTACTATTGATGTTTTAGGGATTCCCAATTTACCGTCCTCCTCTTTCAGTCTTTTTCCCAATCCAACTACGGGAGAGTTACGAGTTACGAGTTACGGGTTACAAGTTGCGAGAATTGAGATATTTGATGTTTACGGTAGAAACGTAATGGCTAAATTCCCCTCCAATACATTGGAGGGGTGGCAGCTGAAGGCTGACGGAGTGGTTTTAAATGTTTCGCATTTGCAAGATGGCATTTATTTTGTGAAGATCTATTCTGAAACAGGTGAGGTTGCGGTGAAACGGTTGGTGGTAATGAAATTTTGAAATTTACTAACTATTTATTAATAACAATTTTATGAAAGAAAAAATTGCAATGAATCTGAACCCATTGGTTCAATTTTTGAAAAAAATGCCGTGCGAATTTACCAAAGCCGACATTATTAAGTACATAGAAGATAAAGGTATTCAAATGGTGAATTTCCGTTACGTGGCGCAGGATGGACGTTTGAAAACCTTAAATTTTGTGGTGAATAATAGAGATTACTTAGAACAAATATTGTCTTCTGGAGAACGGGTAGACGGATCCAACATTTTTCCATCCTATATCCATGCAGGCTCCAGCGATTTGTACGTAATCCCAAGATTTTCAACCGCTTTCATGGATCCATTCAGCGAAATACCAACCCTGTGTTTCCTTTGCTCCTATTTTAATAAAGATGGAAAACCGATGGAAAATGCACCGGAAAACATCCTTCGAAAAGCATTAAAATCGTTTGAAAAAACTACAGGAATGGTTTTTCACGCTATGGGAGAACTTGAATATTACGTAATTGCTGAAGAAGAAGATCTTTACCTTGCAGAAAACCAAAAAGGATACCACGAATCTATGCCTTATACCAAATTTGAACAGTTTCGTACTGAATGTATGTTGCTGATTGCTAAAACAGGCGGACTTATCAAATATGGACACTCCGAAGTGGGAAATTTTACCCTAGATGGAAAAATTTATGAACAAAACGAAATAGAGTTTTTAGTTACCGATACCTTAGACGCCGCCGACCAATTGGTAATTGCCAAATGGATTATTAGGAATTTGGCTTATCAATATGGGTTAAATGTAACTTTTGCGCCAAAAATAACAGAAGGAAAAGCAGGTAGCGGATTGCACATTCACACCCGCATCGTAAGTAAAACCGGAATTAACAAAATGGTGGACAAAGGCAAACTCAACTCCATTGCCAAAACCGCTATTGCAGGATATATGACTTGCGCGTCATCACTTACCGCTTTCGGAAACACCAACCCTACCTCTTATTTCCGTTTGGTACCTCATCAGGAAGCGCCTACCACAATTTGCTGGGGCGACAGAAACCGCTCGGTTTTAGTGCGTGTTCCTCTTGGTTGGACACACAAAAACGATATGATTGCCGACATAAACCCTTGCGAAAAACCACAACATGCTAACTTGTCTCAAAAACAAACCGTTGAATTTCGATGCCCCGATGGTTCCGCTGATATCTATTTACTCTTAGCAGGTTTGGTTGTTGCTGCACGCCACGGATTTGAAATGGAAAATGCACTCAAATTTGCAGAAAAAACCTACGTGAATGTAAACATTCATAAACCTGAAGAAAAAGAGCGTTTGATGAGTTTGGAACAACTGCCCGCCTCTTGTTGGGAATCTGCCGATGAACTCTCTAAACGTAGAACTATTTTTGAAAATCATGGCGTTTTCCCCGCTGAAATGATTGACGATATGATTAAGCATCTGAAGTCGTTTAACGATCAAAATATTAGAGAAGAGATTGAAAAGGATCCTAAAAAAATGTTAGAGTTGGTAAATAAATATTTTCATTGCGGATAAAGAGGCAAAAATGCTACTCCCTCAAATCTACTACCTTGATAATGATGTTGTTTTTCTTGCTAAAGATTTGATTGGCAAATATATTTTCACTAAAATTGATAGGCAACTTTGTGGAGGGATTATTACAGAAACGGAAGCCTATAAAGGTATTGAAGATAGAGCTTGTCATGCTTTTGGAGGCAGAAGAACGAAACGCAATGAAATGATGTACGCTGAAGGAGGCGTTGCATACGTGTACCTTTGCTACGGAGTTCACTCTTTGTTGAATGTAGTTACCAATAAAAAAGATACTCCGGATGCCATCTTGATTCGCGCTATTCATGCTACCCATGGAGAAGAACTGATGCTGAAACGCATAGGAAAAGCACAAATGACACAGCAAGTTACTGATGGACCTGGAAAAGTTACCAAAGCCTTAGGAATTACACTTGCAGACAACGGTGAATCGCTCCAAAACAAACGAATATGGATTGAAGATAGAAAGTTTGATCTCTCTAATACGGAAATCATAAATACTCCAAGAATAGGCGTTGATTATGCCGGCACCGATGCGCTTTTACTGTACAGGTTTAAGATTTTTATCTGAATGATTGTGTCTTCAGTTCCTTTTGCAATTTTTCTGCTACACAACTCATTATGCACGCTCTTTTTTCATTCCACAGGTGCATAGCACCGCCATTGCAATATTTAAAATCTTTGCAGTTTTTACAAATCCCTGTTTTACACCATTTTCTATTTCGCATCACTTCAAAACGGTTTTCCCAAATATCTAACAGATTATCATGGTAAATATTACCTTGAATAAAACTTCTATCTATGTTTGGGCAGGCGGAGATAGAGCCGTCAATGAGTACAGAACCGATATTAATTCCTGCGTGGCAAAAGAAAAAACTGTCGCGCACTTTTCTCTCATATTCACCCACATAACTTTCGCAACTCATTTGAAGTTTGATGCGAGAATCGTTTTTACGGGTTTCGGCAATAAAATCCATTAATTTTCGCAGTTGTTCGCCTGACAACATTAATTCTTGATTATCTTCTGCTCTGCCAATGGGAGCAATGGTAAAGAGTCGCCATTTTTTTACCTTTTTTGAAATTAAAAACTCTTTTAATTCAGAAAGTTCCGATAAGTTTTTAGGATGAACACAGGTTACTACATCATAGTTCAAATCGGGTGATTCTACAATGAGTTCCAAAGCCTTAACTGCTTTTTCAAAACTTTTCGAGTTATTTCTCAGTTGGTTGTGATTATTTTCCAATCCGTCTAAACTGACTGTGATACTGCCCATTCCGGCAGAGAGTAATTGGTTGTGAATATCCTCATTGTAGGCGTATCCGTTGGTAACAATTCCCCACAGGAAACCGTTTTCGCGCAACTGTTTGCCGCAATCTGCCAAATCTTTGCGAAGAACAGGTTCTCCGCCTGTGATGACTACCGTAATAGAGTTTGCGGGGTAATGTTTTTTCAGTGGTTGAATGGCGGTAAGAAAATCTTCAAAAGGCATATCGGGGAATGTGCTACTGCTCTTGCAATCGGAGCCGCAATGTTGGCATTTCAGGTTGCAACGCCA
>WRNX01000025.1 GCA_009776395.1 Lentimicrobiaceae bacterium | reverse complement strand
ATTGTCATCATTATTCAGCAAATTTTTACCAAAGGAAACAACACGGATAATAAATGGGGAGGTAAAAAGTATGGTTCTAATCTTCATGAAATGAAAGATGGATTTGTAAAAAGTGAGGTCATTTTCGGCAGTAATGAAAAAAGTTACTTAAACGAAAATTTTACAGGAGGTATTTTTAATACTGTTTTTGGTTCCCAAATCATTGATCTTAGAAAATGTATCATCCAAAATCAAAATAATGCTATTGTTGATATCTCATTAGTGTTTGGGAGTTGCACGATTTGGATTCCCGCAGAATGGACGGTAAAAATCAATACCGAAAGCGTTTTCAGTGCCATTGAAGACAAACGATTTCCCAACCAACCCAATAACGAAAATAATTTACTCATTATTAATGGAAAATGCGTTTTTTCTCGTTTGGAAATAAGAAATTAATATGATACTTTTTAGAATCATTGAAAGATATGGGCGAGAGCATTATTAGTTGATACTTTCCAATAAAGAGAAAATCAAAGCAACGTTGGAGGGGTACCGGAAATTGAGGGCGACATTGAAATTGTAAGAGAGAGAGCGGTGAAATAAATGGAATATTGTTTTAATTACGATATGCCCTATTGTTTTTTCACATAGAAACAATCTTTTTCCCATCGGGTAGGGTTATTTGTAATATAATCACCAATACGAAAAAAATCTCCATAATCGCGAATAATATGTTCGTAATAATTGCGTTGCCATTCAAAGCCATACCCAGCAAGATGTATATTTTTTGTTACGGCAGATTTAAAAGCACGAACAATTGTACCCATTTCACCCGATTTTGGTGAAATGGAAGACATATATTCATTCATTTCGTTGTCAATATTTCGTGAATTTTGGTGGTATCCCGTAGGGGCGTTGCGCGCAACGCCCCTACCGAAACNAATTTATCGTGCCTTGCATATACGAAAAATCATTCCATACTCACCACCTTTTGCCCAATTACACAATCAATACACCGTTTTTTTTCGCAATATTCATAATGTAATTCCAACAACGCTTGCGAATTAACCGCGTGTTTGGCGCAAAAACCAATCTGTTGATACCGGCTTGTGATATGATTCTCTTCAAACGGCAACAATTCCGGAATGCGTAAGCCATAAACTTGCAGTTTTTCATTTCCGATAAAGGTGCCGTAAGAATACAAAAAAGGTACGAGCGCATTAATTAAAAGTAACTGAAAACTTTTTTCTCCCATAATTTTATCACTTGCCTTACTCGTTTTTCCAAAATAATAATGCGTTTTCCAATACTCATCTATTTTATTAACAAATAGGTTTTCAAAATATGAAATATTGTGAAAATCAGTGATTTTAGTAAACAGATCACGATGATGAAAAATAATTTCCACTAATTGCGCCAACCGAATACATGGAAAATTATGAGGACGCAAACGCAACAAATTCCAATTCTTTACATCTACCGGAATCAGTCTGTATTTGGTTTTTAGATATAAATATTCGTTTTGTAATGATTGATAATAAGAATCTTCCAATTCATCATCCAACATTCCAGCCTGCCCAAAAATAAGTGCGGAAATTTGTAAATGAGAATCCAAATGTTTCTTTATTATTTTGAATGGTAAAACTTTGCCCAACATCTCAAAGGCAGGCGCATTAGTCTTAAATCCAAAACTTTGACACAAAACGTAGAACAGAACTTGCTCCCAATCTTCCGAAAAACTATGTAATATTTCAAAGATAGATTTCTGTTTTTTTACCATTCTGTCGTGAAACAATCGCGCAAGAAACGCTTCTATCGTTAATGGAGTTATTTTTTCGATATATGCTTCGCAAGGAAGTGGGTGTAAGGCGTTTACTAATTGGCTGTATCTTAACAATAGTTGAGAAGATAATAAAGATTTCAATTCCAACGTAGGTAAAGGATTTTTTTCTTCAATAAAAACTTCCCGATCGTGTTCATACACCACATGCAGTATTACCGAATTGTACTTCATATCGTTTTGATGTTCATGTTTATACCAGTCGGAAGAACGGATGTGAATCTCCACGTTTCCTGCCCAGGTAACGCCGCCAATCTTAATAATTGCCTGCTTAAAATCGGGACCTGCGTCTTGATGTGGAAATCCTTGATTAATAATTGAAACAGATTTTTTGTGAATAGTTTGTAAATCTTCTTTGGTAAACCATTGGTTTTTCCAAACATAATGAAGTAGTTTTTCTGAGATCATGATGAGTTGATTTAGATTAATTGTAGATTTTTTTTTGATGCGCTGCAAATATATGTTTGAAAATTACGTTTGTCAAGGGGTAAATTGTTTTTTTTATGAAAAAAATACTGGGAACTTCAATTTTCTTTCTTTTTGTGAGTTTTTCTTTTTCACAACCTATTGACACAGCAAGATTTAGATTAGATTTTACGCCGAAACTTCAAAACTTTCAAAAGATCACGCAACCTGCGCAAATTCCTGAAACTCCTCAGGAGTCTGTAGATTTTGAATATGAGATAGTTCCGCAATCTATGGAACTCTCTTTTGCCCCCACTCCCATAAAACCGGTAAAACTACCCGGAGAAGTGATGAAAAAACTGTACCGAAATTTTCTTAAAATAGGTTTTGGATATCCAATTACCCCGCTTGGCGAACTTTCTATTCATAATTTTGATAATTCAAAATTCTCTTATGGGCTTAATGCCAGTCACATCTCCGGCTGGGCGCCCCCTATTGGAAAAACCATGAAAAACTACGCTTACTCCCCATTTAGCGATACCCGTACCCAACTATTTTTTAATACTTTTTTCCAAAACCAAACCCTTTATTCTTCTGTGGGTTATAACCATGAAGTAGCACATTTGTACGGTTTTAGTCGAGAATATACGCCCGATCCTTTATATTATTGTTATGAAAAACCGTACAGAGATTCTTTAAAAAATAACTTTCATCATCTGCACGCTGAAGTTGGACTACGATCCAATTTTGTGCCGGAAGACAAAAAACTTAAACAGGATGTGCGTTTGAATTACGATTTTCTTTATACTTACAGAGAAGATATGGAAAATCATATTGGCGTAGCTTCTGTTTTTGCTTATGATATTATGTTTCAAAAACTTAATGGCTCGCTACGTCCGCAGTTGGATTTTAATTTTGATTCTTATATTCATAATTGGTATAATGAAATGGATGAAAACGGATGGAATCCTGATATCCATCCTATTGTAGATTTAACAAGAAGCAGTTTTAAGATTGAGTTTATACCTACCGTTAAATTTTCAGTAAGAGAATATCATATCCGTTTAGGAATAGGGCTTCCCATTATTAAAAGTTTTACTACACTTTATCCGGATGATAAAGCGCAATGTCCTGTATATCCGGTTGCGGAGGTTCAGTTAGGAATTGTTCCCGGAATATTAAGTATCTATGCAGGGTTAGATGGAAATACCAAATACAATTCTCTCAAAGATTTACTCTATGAAAATCCATTTTTAAAATCCGGATTGGATTCACTAAAATTTACCAAAACGCAAATCAGCATTTTTGGAGGGGTAAAAGGGAATTTGTTTAAAAAATTGAATTATCATATTTCTGCCCGTTACTCGCCCAAAATTAGAGATATGGCGTTTTTCTTCATAGATAAAAACTCTTTATTAAAAAATCAATTCGACGTAGTGTATTCTGATGTAGGGTTATTGAATGTGTGCGCCAACCTCAACTGGCAAGTGGTGAATAGATTGTATTTGAATTTGGAAGGAAATTATTGGGGATATTTTAATCTAAAAAACCTTTTATACCCTTGGTATAAACCCACTTGGGAGGTTGCTTTTGCTGGAAAATATTATTTGAAAGAAAAATTTATTTTTGATTTGAATATGAAATTAGGTTTTGGCAGTTATGGAGCACGACCTCTCACAGAAGAAGAATTGCCTCTATATTTTCCTCCGGCTCATAATGATCCATATTTAGGAGGTTATACGCCCATTCCTATGGGACCTGTTTTGAATTTTGGAGCAGGATTTGAATATTTAATAACCAAACGTTTTTCCTGTTTTGCTACCATTAATAATATTGGATTTCAACATTTTGCTAAATATTACGATTTTAAAAACATCGGCTTTAATGCTATTGTTGGTATTACTTATTCTTTTGGTGATGAAAGTTTAAAGAAGAAGAAATAAAATGAAGATAAAGATATTTATGGATATCCATTCTCAATAATAGGAAGCAAATTTGCACATGGAATGTCATTTTTTGTATTTTCGCACTACTTTTGTGAGCCCATATCCGACTTCCAAATAAGTGGTAAGCTTTGTCTCAAAAATATTATTAACCAATAAAATACCAATAATGAAAAGTAGATTTCTAAAAATTTCGATATTATGTTTTTGCATTTATGCTTCATCTTTTGTTCTTGCACAAGAAATTTTATGGAAAAAGAATTTTGGCGGAACACGTAATGATTTCTATTCCGGCGTAACCTCAGTTTCAGATGGTATTATTGCGGTGGGATATTCCGATTTCGGTTCTTTTGAAAATGGCGATTGGGAAGATATTGAAGGGAAAGGCGATGTAGATGCCATCATTATTAAATATGACCAAGACGGTAATGTGATATGGAAAAGTAACTTTGGAGGAAATGGGATAGACAGGTATGATGCAGTATATAACGTACTTAATGGAGTTGTGGCTGTAGGTTATTCTTCCTATTCTTCCTTTGGCACAGGCGATTGGGAAGAGTTTGAAAGTAAAGGATATCAAGACGCAGTAATGGTGATGTATGACAATGACGGAAATATCGTGTGGAAAAAGAATTTCGGAGGAAAACAAACAGGATATACAAGGTTTTTTTCTGTTACAGCACTTCCCGATGGAATTGTTGCTGCAGGTTATTCAGACGGTTTCGGTGAAGGCGATTGGGAAGATATGGAAGGTAATGGAAGTGATGATGCGATTATGGTGAAGTATGATTACGAAGGAAATATTGTGTGGAAAATAAATTTTGGAGGTAATGATGTAGATCGGTTCTTTTCTATAACAGAAGCCTCCGATGGAATTGTTGCAGTAGGTATATCATATTCAGGATCTTTTGAAAGCGGAGACTGGGAACTGGATACGTGCAAAGGTAATAAAGATGCCATTATGGTAAAGTATGATACTGATGGCAATGTAATGTGGAAAAAGAATTTTGGAGGAATTTCAGACGACATTTTTTATTCAGTAACAGCGGTATCAGATGGTCTTGTGGCTGTTGGTATCTCTTTTCCTAACTCTTTTGAAACAGGAGACTGGAAAGAAATAACAGGAAAAGGCTGGGAAGATGCTATGATAGTTAAATATGATAATGACGGGGAAATTGTGTGGAAAAAGAACTTCGGAGGTAATGGGCGGGACTGTTTTTATGCTGTAACTGAAGTTGCTAATGGATTAGTTGCAGTAGGAGGTGCAGATGGTTTTAGCAGCGGAGACTGGGCAAATATTGCAGGAAAAGGTAACGATGACGCAATTATTGTAAGGTTTGACCATGAAGGAAATGTGATATGGAAAAATAATTTTGGAGGGAACGATACTGAAATCTATTATGCACTAACAGCATTTTCTGATGCTATTGTCGCAGTAGGTTATGCCAATTTCAATTCTTTTAACTCCGGCGACTGGGATGATATGGAAAGTAAAGGGTGGGAAGACGCTGTTACAGTGAAATACAATGTGGAAAATATCGGAATTATTGAATTACCTGTTTCGAATGTTACAAAGATTCAAGTATATCCAAATCCAACGGCGGGCGAGCTGACAATTACGAATTACGACAGTAACAATGGGATAAATTCCCTTGTTATAGAAGTTTTTGATGTTTATGGTAGAAAATTATTAATACATCCACTCATCCCCTCATCATCTCATCATTTCATTAATATTTCGCATTTGCCTGCGGGGATATATATTTTGAGGGTAGAAAATGATGTAGTGAAAGTGGTGAAACAATGATGGATGGTTAATATGTTAACATTAATAGTTGGCAATACAAACTCCTAAGATATAATGACAAAAAAAAAAATAATTAGAAATGAACTACTTAGACATTCTCATTTGTATCCCTGCCCTTTGGTTTGCATATAAAGGGTTTAAGAACGGATTAATTAGGGAATTAGCGAGTTTGGTAGCACTTATTCTCGGTATTTATGCCGCTTTCGTTTTTTCAGATTTAGTGGAAAAATGGATTAATAACCCCAATATTCATAAAGAAATATATTTTGCTATCACTTTTTTGGCAGTGTTGGTTGCTATATATTTTATTGGAAGATTGGTGGAAAAAATAATAAAACTTATGATTCCAGAATTTGTAAACAACCTACTCGGCGGATTGTTTGCTATTGCAAAAGTAGCGGTGTTTTTCAGTATTGTTTTCTATATTATTAATTCTATTGATTCTAAACAGGCTATCCTTAAAAAGGAGACAAAAGAAGAATCGTTAACATACAAATATATTGAACCAATCGTACCCTATTTTAATGAATGGTACAAAAAATAATCTCATACAAAAATAAAAACATTATTATTGTTAT
Source organism: Lentimicrobiaceae bacterium (assembly GCA_009776395.1). GTDB lineage: Bacteria > Bacteroidota > Bacteroidia > Bacteroidales > WCHB1-69 > WRNX01. Next base: position 6,290 of record WRNX01000025.1, on the reverse strand, counting down.
ATTTCTTTAACAAAAAATCTATCATCAAAATTTATCAAATATACTTTTTCGGTGGCACGCGTTACCGCAGTATATAACCATCGTAAAAACTCCTTATCAATTCTTTCTTCCTTAAAAAAGCCAAGATCAATCAACACCACTTTCCACTGCCCTCCCTGTGTTTTGTGGCAGGTTAATGAATAGGAAAATTTAACCTGAACAGCATTTAAAAACGGATTGTTCTTTATTTTCATGAAACGAGCGCGCTTGTTTGAAATATGTTCATAATCTTTTGCTATCTCTTGATACAGTTGTTTCATTTGTTCGCTTGTCATGGAAGCGCCCTCACTTTCCAAACTCTCTAAAATTATCTTAAAATCTACATCCGGATGATTAGGATAATCGCACAACCGCGCCTGAATATCCATAAAAATAAACCCGTAAAGTTCCTGTGTTTTCTTAATGGAAGTTACCTCAATCAAATCACCATTCGCAATAAAACCCACTTCCGAAAGTTCATCAATCCAATAGTAGTTGTTTTTTACCGCCATCAAAAAATCACCCGTAGCCAATTTGTTTTCACGACAAAAAATACGATTCCTGATTTCATTATTATAAATATAAGCACGTTTGTTAGAGCGTGTTACTACAACAATCTCTTCTGTTTCATAATTTGCAAACAATCTGTTCAGTTCATCTTCCAATTCTAAACTTCCTATTCGTTTAATATCTTCAAACGATTGTAAAGAAAAGAAGGGGAGTTGATATTTTTGAGTGTGTAAGATATTTCGCAACAAGGTAGCATTGTATAAAATTCCTGAGTAGTGTGCCTGACGCACCACATTGGTAAGCGTATAACTACTTAACTCAACTTCAAAATTGGCTGTTAAAAAATCTAAATTCAACGCGGGCGATTCATCACTATGCACAGGAGGAAGTTGTGCATCATCCCCAATAAATATCAATTTATTGTTATCCCCTTCAAATACATATTCAATTAAATCGGTAAGCAACTCTCTATTTCCGAACAGTTCGCCCTGATTTTTTTCAAAAGATATCATAGAGGCTTCATCTACAATATATAATGTATTACAGGATTCGTTTACCCTTCTGCTTACTTTAATCAATCCCTCTTTTTGCGTTATTTTGTAGATATGTTTATGAATGGTAAAGGCTTTTTCGCCGGAATAGGAAGCAAACACTTTCGCGGCTCTTCCTGTGGGCGCCAACAAAACAGATCGCTTTTTTAAATTCACAAATACTTTTACTAATGCACTGATGAGCGTAGTTTTTCCGGTACCTGCATAACCTTTTAAAATAAAGAGTTGGTTCGGGGCTTTTTTATACAGAAAATCAGCCATCTTTATCATTGCCGACTCTTGCCCTTGTGTAGGTTCTACATTAAGTTGTGTTCTTAATATGTTTAAAAATAATGGTTTAGAAAGCATAGTTGATTCCAAATTGTATTCCTTGTGTTTCTTTCCACCATCCATTTTTCTTCCATTTATTATTAATCCAGTAGTTTCCAACCGGATTGGATGGGTCGTAGATGGGAAGTCCGTAGTCTAATCTAACAATAAAGAAACTAAAATCTATCCGAAGTCCTAATCCCACACAAACCGCAATCTGTTTATAAAAACTGTTAAAATTAAATTCTGCATTGGGCATATCTTCATATTTAGATAATAGCCAAACGTTTCCCATATCTGAAAATATACCAAATTTAAACGCTTTATAAATAGTTCCTCTATATTCTAAGTTAAACTCAAGTCTCATATCCCCAACTCTATCAATGATCTCTTTTGAATAAAATCCGCCGGGACCTAATTGTCTAAAAGTCCACCCCCGCATACTGTTTGCGCCTCCCACAAAAAAACTTCTTTCAAAAGGTATTACCGTACCTTTTTTATAAGGGATTGCCATTCCCAACATAAAACGGGTGGCAAAAGAGTTGTTTTTGTTGATCGTTCCAGTATAATTAAGATTCAAATCAAACTTTTGAAAAGTTCCATAATTAAAAGAATTAAACACTTTCCACATATTATCCTTATTCACCGCCATGTTTGTTCCATACAGCAGCAATCCCACAGTTTCATAAGAAAAATATAATTGAAAAGCATGTTTGATACTTTTGACAGGCGTATAATTGAGCGTGTATTTTGCTGAGGGAAGAAAAAATTTATCGAATTTACGTTGATAACTTTCGGGATAAAAGTTAAAAAATTCATTGGCGCGATTGGAACGGCTGTCTAACGTAGCCAATTCTATTGGCGAAATGGAATGTGCGAGGAAACGTGTGGGACTCCATTTATAAGTATAAGAGGCTTGCAAATTCAACCGCGAATAGAGTTGTAAATAGTTCACAGAAAATCTTATTTCAGTGGCATAACTCCACAATTTAACATTTTGATACTTTGGCAACATCAATAATCTTGGAAATTCTAATGAAGCGCTTCCACCCACTTCACCAAAAATAAGATTTCCATTGTCAATTTTTTTGATGAGCCAGTTAATCCAATTATAATAATAGACGCTTCCGTAGGCATTAATACTCAATAACTCGGCGCCTCTAAAAATATTTTTGTTTGCATAAGAAACTCCCAGCGTGGTTCTGTCTGTTCTTAGGTCAAAATCTGCGCCCACACTATTTTGCTTGGCTCTGGTTAGCCGCAGGTTTGTGTTTAATACTCCTGTTTTATGAATCGAATCCCAAAGTTTTTCTTCTTCATTATAAGAGATATTGATCATGGTAAAATTTCTTAAATCGCGCAATTTTTTGGAAGTTCTATCGTATGCAGTTTGAGAATAGATTTCACCTTTTTTCATCCATATTGCGCCGGCTATGGTGCGGCTGGTATAATCTTTTATTAACTTTACTCTATTGGTTTTTCGTTTTAATTTTTTTAAAGTAACAAACTTATACAAAGTAGAATCCGATTTATTTCTAAAATCCAAATAATAAATCGTATCTAAATTGATGTTTTTATCAAAATTCAAATCATAATTCGTATTAATTAACACATCATTAAATCGGTAGCGATTTACAGATTTTGAAATAAGAGATTCATCGTTCAACTCATCAAAAGATACTCTTATGGTAATTGCTACCGTTGGATTTCCTTTTGCATTTAAGTGTTCAAATGCTTGAATAGTATCCACTAAAAAAGTAACGATACTTGTTGTTGCATAAAAATATCCCTGATCTTTAATTAAACTAATGATTCGGTTTCGTTCAGCCACAAACAACTCTTCATTGTAAATCATCCCTTTTTTTATCCATGAATTTGCGGTATCTGTAATTACAATACGTTTATATTCAGGTATTTCAATTTGATAATCAATTTTTCTAATCGTATAGGGTTGATTAGGCGTAACGGTATAATTAACCCGTGCTTTCTGTTTTTTTAAGTATAATACTTGAGATTGCACCTGCGCATCAAAATAGCCATTTTGAAACAATGCCAGTTCAATTTGCGCAATAGAACGTTTTCGGTCATTGCTATCTAACAATACGGTGGGTTCGCCTCTTTCTCTAAGCCATTTATTAAATTTAGTATCTTTTGTTTTACCGGAAACAGAATCTATTTTGGGTTGATGATAGGTCCAAAGCGATACTTTTATTGGGAAAATATCCATAAACTTTTTATTTGGAATGGGTCTTACCAAATAGATTAAATCATCGAATTGCGTACCTTTAACTCCTTCAATTTTAATACTGTTTTTTTTTAGCGCATACTCATCTTTGGTTAAATTTTTGGTATAATTACACGAGGCAAAAAACAATAACAAAAAAATGCCCAAAAAAAACTTATGAATATTCACGATTGTGCCATATATAGAAAACGGCGGCAAATATATAGTTTTATCTCGTTTTTTGCATATCAAGTAGTTATGAAAGCATTCTCCATTTTCCATTCTCCATTTTCAACTCTCAATAATTATCTCATATCAATAACTTGCACATTAGGATAATCATTTTTATTAAAGGTAAATTTGGTATCAGTAATGGCAACACTCGGATTAAATTTTGTAATGGTATATGTAAGTGTAGGTCCATCTATTTCATACATAATAACTTGATAAATAGAAGAATTATCTTTTTCAATATACAATCTTATTTTGTAAAAAGATGTTTTTTTCTTTGGGGTTAAATCCAAAATGAACATTGTTTTTTTATGGAGTTCTTCTTCCCGAATCAATTTAGCATTGTAATCTTTATCCCAATTATTAAGTATTGTAATAGGGTTGAAACCAGCAAAATCATCTTCTTCTGCATCAAAGAGCGAAGCTTCATTAGTGTTTTTTTGATAATTCCACATCATTTTTCCGTCATTAGCAATGATTTGATCTTCAAAGGTTAAAAAATATTTTTCCTTTTTAACCAACAACACGCCATCAAAACTATGAATTAATAGTTCGTCTATTTCCATTTTCATTTGAAAATCGAAAGAAAAAGCGGCAAGGGAATTATATTTTTGAGTTGTTTTATTTAGGATGGGTGCTGCAGGATGTGTTTCATTTTGAGCTAATAAACTAAATGAAACGAAAAAAATAAGCGTAAAGAAAAAAAACTTTTTTAACCTGTTCATACTATTCTTCATTATCTCCATTTGTCCATCATTTAAAATAAATTTTACTTTTATAAAAAGTAAAGTAGTAACGAAGATAATTAATATGTATTGTTTTTTTACAACAATAATATAAATATTGTATTATTTTTGCTTCTTAATGAAAAACGATATATTATATTTCCAACATCCAATTTATAAAATAGTTAGCAAAGTAGCAGTGGAAATGAAATTAGATACTTATGCGGTGGGAGGCGTTGTGCGTGATCTGTTTCTGAATCGTTTTTCAAAAGATATTGATATTTTGGTAATTGGAAGTGGCATAAAATTGGCGCAAGAGGTTGCCCAAACAATATCACCAACCTTAGAGGTGAATCATTTTAAAAACTTCGGCACGGCGCAGTTTGTTTATGAAAACTCTGACATTGAATTTGTGGGGGCGCGAAAAGAATCTTACGATTTCAGTTCCCGAAAACCTACTGTAGAAATCGGTACATTTGAAGAAGATATTTCCCGTAGAGATTTTACGATTAACGCTATGGCAATAGGAATTTCCGGGAAAAAACAGGGTGAATTGGTAGATTTATACAATGGATTTGATGACCTGCAAAATAAAATTTTGCGCACGCCTTTGGATCCTGACATCACTTTTTCGGATGATCCCTTACGCATGATGCGTGCGGCGCGTTTTGCCTCACAACTGGGATTTCTTATTGAACCCAAAACTTATGACGCCATAAAACGCAATGCACACCGGTTGGATATTATTTCAAAAGAGAGAATTGTGGATGAGTTTAATAAAATATTACTTTCTAAAAAACCCTCCGTTGGAATTAAAATTTGTGAAGAAACCGGACTTCTCAATCAATTTCTTCCAGAATTATATGCTTTGAAAGGCGTGGAAGTGATGAATGGCAAAGGACACAAAGAAAATTACTTACATACCTTACAAGTAGTGGACAAAATTGCATTGGTACAATCGAATCTGTGGCTTTTGTGGGCAGCCTTATTGCACGATATTGCCAAACCTGTTACTAAAAAATATGACGAAAAAGTTGGATGGTCGTTTCACGGACACGAATATATCGGATCGAAAATGGTAAAACAGATCTTCAACCGATTAAAAATGCCGACTAATGACAAGATGCGTTATGTGCAGAAGTTAGTGGCTTTACACTTACGACCTATTGCTTTGGTGGAAGATGAAATTACAGATTCAGCCATCCGTCGACTGTTGTTTGATGCAGGAGATGATATTGACGACCTGATGTTGCTTTGCGAGGCTGATATTACTTCTAAAGATCCTGAAAAAATAAAGCGTTTTTCTGATAATTTTGCCAATGTTCGCACAAAACTTAAAGAGATAGAAGAAAAAGATAGAATTCGCAATTGGCAACCGCCCATTGATGGCGAATTGATTATGAGTACGTTTGGGCTATCGCCATGCAGACAAGTGGGCATTGTTAAAGACGCTATTAGAGAAGCTATTTTAGATGGGAAGATTCCTAATGAATTTGCCGATGCTTATAATATGATGTTGGAAGAAGGAGAAAAATTGGGATTAAAAGGTGTTTGCAATAAAAAAAATCCTCATAATGCTAATCAAACAGCAAAATAACTCTCCAATTCTTTTAAAGTATCCTCGTTGGTTTGTAAGTCTTTTACAATATCTCCTTTTTCTAATAATACAATTCGGTTGCAAACTTCGGTAATATGGTTCAAATCGTGGCTCGAAATCAGCAT
>WRNX01000024.1 GCA_009776395.1 Lentimicrobiaceae bacterium | reverse complement strand
CCTTTTTTGCGGAAGAAATCAAAGGTTTCTTTTTTCAAGTCTTCAATGCTTGCTTTTGGAACGGCTACGCTATCCCAGTGTTTGCCTTGCTTTTGTAACAAAAATTTATACAACGCGGCACCTTTCAATTCTTGTTTGGTGCTGCCGCTACGGTAATGATACTCGCCTTTGTAGTTTACCGGATTGGGTTGTGGCTCTACAACAATTTCGATATAATCGCCTTGCGGATTTTCGTGCAGATTTACATCGGCAACGATGCCCAAAACGGTGGTAATTTTATTGGGCAATTCTTCCATCAATTTTTTGAAGCACAATATCTTTTACATTTACTTTTCTTTCAATTACATAAGAAGCCCATTGGCAACATTCATAAAATCCTGATTCACGAATTAGAAGTACATCCACTTGGTCGGGGTCTTTTTCTATTGGCAAAATACCGGTTTTTCGCATATTCATCTTTGATTCAATTTCTGCCATTATTTTCCACCTATTATTTTTTAAAGTATAAACTCTATAAACCCTACAAACACTCGTGCCCCATCCATAAAGAAAACCTATTTCATCGGCACCATCACCATCAAGGTCGCCCTCGTTTTTTATTGTGTAATCCAAATTGCTGCCAATTTTTAGTTTTGGTATTTTTTTATCTGAAAAAGAAAAGATTACATCACTTACAAAGCCAAAATCACCATCTATAATCCAATCATGCAATTTTAAAGAATCAATTTTGCCATCACCGTTAAAATCGCCTATAATTTCGTTATCGGTTGGAAATCCTTTAATATAATTGATATAGCCAAAATTTTTAACGTATTTTACTAAAAATTTGTCGTATTCGGTTGCATCTTCCGGAAGGTCTTCAATGTCAAAATCATATAAAGGGTCAGAAATTCTTACACGTTTTATGGTTCCTTTTTCAAAGTTGAAAATAAATAAAGTATCATTAGGAAAAACATCATAAGGATTAATTCCGCCTACAAATAAGCTGTCTTCACATCTGTATTTGTAAAAATTATCAATAACAATGTTTAAAAGTGAGTCGTAGTATTGATTGACAAGCAAAAGAGAGTCAGTAATTTGTTTGTTTTCCGGAATTTCATTAGGCTTAAAACGATTGTTGCATGACGTAAAAAGCAGAATAAGAATGGCTAAGGCAAAAAGTTTTTTCATCTCTATTTTACTGTTTTTTTAACGAAGAATGATATTGACTTACTCGTTTCATTTACCCCTATTCTCATATTGCCATTTTCATAGTATTTTGTAGTTTTGTAAGAATAAGAATAACCAAAATCGCTTTGTGAGCATTTTTTCTTTCATAGCAGAATAAATCTCGTTGGTTGCAGGTTTGTAATGAACAATAAATAATTCATCATTATAGCCAATCGTCAATTTTTCTAAACCGGAAGTCGCTTTTTTGCTATAAGCATACATTGTCATATTATTATTTGTTTCTTTTCCGTCATACACAAATCCCATACCCAGTAATTCTTTTGAGATTTCTGTTTGTTTTTGATTGTCAAGATATTTCATAATCTTGCTGGCACTAATTGACTGCGCATTGCATATTATAGTGGCGAAAATGCACATTACCACTGTTAGAATCATTTTTTTCATAAAACTAATTTTTAAAGGTTTGTAATTATTTGAATTTTACCCATTAATGTCCCAAAAATAAAAAAGGTAACCCGACAGGATTACCTTTTTTAATTATTTTTATAAACGCTTGTTAATCAAGCATAATAAACGCTGCCCAATAATAAGGCTCAGTATATTTTGCCTTAACAGTTGCTTGTGCCACAAAAAACGATTCTCTTTTCGTTTTTCCGGAAAGTAGATTTTCGTAAAATGTGCTCATCATCAGTTCGGTGGCGGCATCGCTTACTTTCCAAAGGCTCATGATGAGCGTTTGTGCGCCTGCCATTTTGAAAGCGCGTTGCAGTCCGAAAACGCCCTCGCCGGTAACATCGCCCAAACCGGTTTCGCAGGCGGAAAGCACTACCAAATCGGCACCGCGCAAATCGAGCGACATGATTTCTTGGGCGGTGAGTACGCCATCTTCAATCCCTTCCGGCACCGGTTCGCCGCGCCACGCTGCGTTTCCGCCGGAAAGAATCAAACCGGAGCGGCGCATAGAATTGTCAATTACCGGCTTGTTATCGTTTTGCATACCAAAGTATTTCTTCTTTTGTGCATCTTCCGATGAGTAGAAAAAACCGTGTGTAGCGATGTGTAGGATGTTATTTTTTTGTCCCGACAAAGCACGGAATGACTCTTCATTACCTTTTTCTTCCTGAAATACTATATTATTGATGTTGTTGTTTGTAAGGATTTTAGAAATATTATTCACTTCTGTTTTAGTGCCATGTAACATTTTCCAACCGGCACGATTTACGGTGTCAATTTCAAAGCCGCGCATAGCGTACTTGTCGTGGGTTTGTGCATACATTTTGCTTTCGGCAATCATGGTAGTGTCTGTCAAATCGTAAATAAGTCCGCCGTAAAGTGTTGCCTTGTTGTATTTTTGTGCGGGGTTGCTGTAACAGAGTTGTTTTGTAGATGAAAGGCGGTACAAATTATACATTTCATTCATTAGTCGGTTGTCGCCTGATGGCAAATACTCTATGGCTATATGATGCAATACTCCGCTGGGCGAAAAGTAAACATTATCGCCCTCGTTGATAAATTCTGCCAATGGTTGCCAAACAAGTTTTGCAATTTGTTTGCCCACATAGCCGCTGTATCTTTTCTCTGCACGTTCCGCTTCCGAGTTACCGGCAGCCAGCAATTTGTCTAATTCTCTTTTCTCAAACAGAGTAACCATTTTCGGGGCATTCCAATCTTTGCGTAGGATGAGGGCGGCGTAGATTAAACTATCTTGTTCCGGAATGAAGAAATCAATAAATTCTATAGCAATATCATTTTTAGACAGGCTATTTTGTACATCTTGCCAATTGAATTTAAGGTTGTTTGTGAAATCACCGAAGACTTTACTATCTCTAATCAATTCTCGTTCAATTTTCTCTGATAAAATCCATAAAGAATCAGACCATTGAAATTCGGATAGATTTTTTATTGATTGCAAGGTTTTGTATTTATCAATCAATGTTTTATCTTCGCTCTCGTAAATAAGTTTTGATATTCCGATATTGGAATTTAATAGTAATCCTTTCTTAAATAAAATCATCGAAAACAGATTTGCCATATCTGCACTTGGATTTTGAATCCAATATATCGCAGGGGCAGAATTAAACCATCTATTACTCTCGTCCCAATAAACTTCCCGTTGGGCTTCACTCAAAAAGAACCATTTGCTTAAGATGCTATTACTGTAATATTCTAACGATTTTTCTAATACTTCAAGTTGTTTATCATACTGTTTAGTTTTGTTATAAATGCTTGACAGCTGGAGCAAAACGCTCTCTAATCTAAAACTTTTTACTCCATTATAATTTTCTTGAAGTTCATACAAGGCTTGTAATAAAATTTCTTCACTTATTTCATAATTATGTAACTCTTCTTGAGTTTTTGCTAATCCGATCATACAATCAATAAACAGAGTTTTTTCTTCTAATTGTAAATTGTTTTCATAAATAAAGTTTATCACATTGATATACAGATTGGAACTTGTTTCATAATCTTTTTGTAATCTTTTAATATAAGCTAAGTAATGATAATCCCATAAGCAACTACTTGTATCACCTTGGGATAATTTGATGTCAATCCTTTCCCATAAAAGCGATTCTGCTTCTTCATATCTTCCTATTGCTGTATAATTATCAGCAGCAGTACCTAACATTAAGCGAAGATTTTCAGAATTATGACCACGTAAAATATTAATACCTACTGTTGTATAAAGCGAAATGGTTGCGCTGTCATAAAGATGCGGCACAAAAATTGCCATAGCACCTGCATAATCTATTAGTCCTATTGCATATTCTATTGATTCAAATCCGAATTTTTCTTCTCTTAAATTTAATGATTTTCTTCGAGTACTCAATAGCATCGCAAAATCCTTAATGCTCGAATAACGAAGTGCTTCATTGTCTAAAAAATCAATAGTAATACCTGTCAATGCCGCAAGTCTCTCATTCCAAATAGTAAAATTTTCTATATCATCAATTGAATTGTAAGAACTTATCAAACTTTGAATAATTTCTTCTTCACGTTGAAGAGACAATCCACCTTCTGCTAATATTTGATGGCATAATTCGATTGACTTTAGGTAATCTCCGGTAACTTGATAACTACTTAACAAAAGGGTGTCTATTTTGGCTTTTAACTCCGGTTCTAATTTGAGATCATAAGACAATAATTTAGAAGCAGTTAATTGCGCAGCATAATGTTCACCCTTAATATAATGAGCAGCGGCAAGATGCCATAGTCCAAAAAAATATTCACTTGATTTTTCGCCAAAATGTGCTTCCCTGAAAAAAAGATTTTTCAGTAAGAATGGTATCAGTACAGAGTATTGCTCTGTATTATAGTAATATTCTCTCATATTGTCATATAACCATCCCAGATTGTATAAAGAAGTAATATAATCAGGGTGTTCTTTGCCCAATGTTTTTTCTCTTATTGATAGTACTTCTAAATAATATTTTTCAGCTTTTGAAAAATCACCCATATTGTAGTACAAACTCCCCAAAATGTTTAAAGAAGTGGCATATTCTGGATGTTTTATACCCAATGCTTTCTTTCTTATGGGTAATGCCTCTAAATAGTATTTTTCGGCAGTAGAATGATTACCCAAATTATCATTTAACACTCCCAAATTGCTTAAAGCAATTGCGTAAACCAAATGTTTTTTTCCAAAAACTTTTTTCCCTATATCTTTAGCTTCCAAAAAATATTTTTCCACTTGGTTATAATCTTCTAAATCGTAATAGAGGTCCCCTAAAGCATTGTTCATTGAGGGATAAATAGTGTCATTTTCAAATAATTCTATATTCTTCTTAAGAAAATCAATCGCTTCTGTATAGTTATTCTGATTTTTTAAACTATCAACTTTGTTTAAGATTTGCTCGGCACTTTGCGCACTTGCGGTAAGAGCTAAAAACGAAATTATTACGAAAAGTACTATTTTTTTCACTGAGTATCGGATTTATCTTTAGTCTTGGGTCTTTAAAGCAAATAATAATGCCTTGCCTGTTAATTGTCCAAATTTTCTTGCTGTTAAATAACCCGTGAGATGTTTCATGCACATTGTCAATGTATTTTTAAAAATAAACTCATCTACTTCATCATCATTCATATTAGCTATTTCCGCAGAAGTCGTTTGACAAATTACGCAATGAGTACAAGAAGGATTCGATTCTAAACCTTTTTGCAAAATTTTCTGTAAATAATAAATTGAGAGAATAAATTGAAGTCTTGTATTTTGTTTGAATTCAATTTGAGTTTTAATGTAGTTGAATAGCTCAATTAATGTTCCTAAAGGGAGAAATGGAATTACTAATCCTACAGCTGTCCCAACGCTATCTTCAATTAACGATGAAAATTTAAAACTCTTTATTTTTTCAAAATCAAGTTTCCCAAGAAATTCTTGTTGAATACTGATAAACTCATTTTTAAGCAGTTGCTCAAGCGCAGGTGTAACATAATAATATGTGGAATACTTTTCAATAGTATTAGAAATTCCTTCGTTAAATGCACGTCCAAAATCATTTTTCTTAAATTCAATTAGCTTATTTTCAAGCTCTTTGCTAATACATCCACCAACTGTTGGAATATTATTTACAACAAAATATCTTATTAAATCAAATGATAAAAATGATTTTTTCAAAGTTGATATTGCTTCTGGTAAATGCTTATTTACAGAAAAAATAAAATTCTCTCTGTCAATTCTATCAAGATTTGGCAAAAAATCAAAACCATTTTCATTTGCATATCTAATTGCATTAAGAGTTATATTTTCAGTATTATAAGGTCGTCCATCTAAATAGTTATACTTAATGAATTCAGTAAATGGATAATCAAAGAATTTTATTAACTCCTGATTAAAATTATCATTTGCTTTAATTATACCTGTAATCTGCTCGTAATAAAGGCAAATACAAAGCCAATCATCGCTCAGAATAAGTTTGTCTGATATATAGTTTGGTGCAAGAAAAATTGAATATTCAGTTTCAAGGATAAGTGTTTTCATTTAATTATTTTTATTATTCGATTTATTTTGAATTAACATTTCAAAAAGTTAGAACTAACTACTAAATTTATCTCTCCTTCACCACCCATTCCCCACTCTTAGTATCTGTAGTACGAGAAAGTACCCCTTCTCGTTTTAGTATTAAGATGTTTTTTTCAACACCTTTAATACTCAATCCTATTATTTCGGCAATTTCAGGAACAGAAATTTTGGAGTTTTCAGTTATTAGTTGTAAAATCTTTTCCCTACTTTTTCCCCTACTTTTTCCCCTACCTATTCCCCTACTTATTCCCTTACTTTCATCTTTGCTTCCCGCAACATCCTTATCAAAAGGCAATTGTACATACATCGTAGTATCGGTAAATTCAAAAATATTTCTATCGTAAATTTCAAGGATGCCTCTTATTCCAAAACCAAGCGCTTCAACTAATTCCACATCTTTAAGGATTCGCATGAGTTCGGAATTTCTTAATGCGGAAACGCCAAGGAAAAAATCGTGAATGGTTAATTGAGGAACTAAACCACCATAAGAACGAATGGCAAAACGATTTTGAAAAACCTCAAAAATCGGCAACATTCCATAAGAATAATCATTGTGAGCAAAAGCATTGATGATCACTTCGCGCAAGCATTTTTCGTCAACCAAACGTTTATCAATTCGGTGCGCGGCACCGGTTAGTTTTGAAAGTGTAATGTTCTCTACATCAAACCTGTCTAAAATTCGCTGAATGGCAGTAATCAAGCAACAATTTCCATATTCAATACCCTTTTCAATTAATTCAAATCTTTCTCCGGCATCATTAAAACGTGCAAAACGGACAGAAACCTGATTGTTATCTGCCATTAAATAAGCCAAGTAATTGTATTTTCCATCTTTAGTGAGAAAATTTAATGTTTTTGAAAAAGTGTTATCGTTGAGTGGTTTGTTAAATCGGCGGTAATGAATAAATAAGTCTGCAAATGTCAATTCTTGCTCCGGAGATTCTATCGTTATCAATGACTTAGGAAATGATTTATTTTGGAAAGAATAGATCATTGTATTTGTCATAGGTTGTGCGGAGTTCCCGATTCTGATAAATGCTCCCGATTCTGAGAGTCCTTTACTTTTAATATAATAAGGTTTCTCGCTGCCCTCTTTTATAGAAATTTTTAAAACAGTTTTTCCATCAATAAATTCTGTATTTATTGAAATGAGCGAGAGAATGGCAGGAGAAACACCAAAAATTAAACGGTCTTTTATTTGTAGCTGCGTTTTATCAACATTTTTTATGCCCACTATCTCCCCATTATCTTTAACGCCAATGTAAAGAATACCCCCATTTGCATTGAGAAAAGAAACGACTTCTTTTTCTAAAGAATCCGTTACCTTTTCTTTATATTCAACTATTTCAGTTTCTACTTGAAGGATTTGTTTGGGTTCTGTTTTTTGAGTTTTGGACATAGTGAAAAGTTATTAAGTTTTTGGTTTCTAATTCCGCCGCAAAAGTACTATATTATTTCAAATCCCCACAGCAGCTCCCGCAAGGTCGAAATCCCATTTTATCGAGCAAGGTGTCCGAAAATGTCATGTCGGGATTAAATAGTAACCTGTAATAGTGCAGCAGCAATTCTTTCACCGGTTTTTTAAATTTTGCATCGTACATTCGTAGAAAATCTTTTAATTCCTCATCGTTTAATCCGGAATCGTTGGTATAGATATTTCCTTGTACATAAGCAAGAAATGTCAATTTTTGAAATCTCCTAATAACATTTTGCAGAGCAGGGTTGTCGCAGAAAAATCTGCCGGCAGCCCGCAAAATATCATCAATTTGGTTTTCAATATCCTGTACCGTATAATTGATTATTTCTTCGGAACCGGAGTTTGAATAGTCAATAGAGTTGGGATTTATATCTTTTGTAATTAAAAATTTAGCCTGCATTTTGAAAATAAATGATTCTACCTCATCTGTTTTGAGCAAATCGATATTTTCTAAAAACCACTTTCTAAATTCTTTCACACTTTCTGCTCCTCTTTCTCTTATTTCAATCGGTATTTCAAAATTGATAAAGTTAGATTGTAGCCTTTCGCAACTGTTATTCTTATGATATGCCGGTTGGCTTTCCGGATAAACATATCTCAAACTGTCTCTTACTTCAATAGGTTTATAGTATTGTGCTTTAAAATTTTCCGGGTCGCGCAAAAACTCTCTAATTCCTTTTAATCTTGCTGTTTCTTTTCTGCTAAAAAAGTAAATATCTTTCTTATATATAGTGCTTTCAATCTCCTCAAGGGTGATTTCGTTTAACGCTTTCACTATTTTTTTTGAATTTGAAAGGGTAATGTAAGCCATAGTGTTGGTTTTTATAAGTTTGAGTTTAACCCTTAATGTCGTAAAAACGAAAAAAGTAACCCGATTGGATTACCTTTTTTATATTTTCCTTTGATAGTTGAACTCCTACGGAGTTCCGGTTAGCCTTGCGCATTCTTTTACCCCGAGCTGCGCCTTTCGGCTTGCACGGGGTTATTCACTTTCAACTCCTTCGGAGTTATTTTCTTGATTGTCTTTTTCCTCTTTATTAGAAAACAGTTTAAATAATGCGGGGATGCCTTTGAATATTATTAATGCTAATATTGTAAATAATAAGCCGCCCATTAAGCCTTGAACCATTGAATCGGCTGTGTTTGTTTGACTTCTTTGTGCATTGCAGATTAAAGTGGTGAAAATGCTGATTGCCACTGTAAGAGTTAATTTTTTCATTTGATTTATTTTTAAAGGATTATTTACTTGGGTTAATTCTATTTCTTAGTATTTTTTTGCTGTTCCGGTTACTCTGCCATACTCATCTTTATAGGTAGTGGTGGTGTTTCCGTAATAATCGGTAGTAGTGGTGGCTGTTCCTGTTGTTTGTCCATAAGCATCTTTATAGGTAGTGGTGGTATTTCCGTAATAATCAGTACTTGATTGAGCCTTTCCTGTTGTTTGTCCGTAAGCATCTTTATAGGTAGTGGTGGTATTTCCGTAATAATCAGTGCTTGATTGAGCCTTTCCTGTTGTTTGTCCGTAAGCATCTTTATAGGTAGTGGTGGTATTACCATAGTAATCGGTATTTGATTGTGATTTTCCTGTTGTTTGTCCGTAAGCATCTTTATAAGTGGTGTTTTTGTTTCCATAGTAATCCGTACTTGATTGTGCCGTTCCGGTTGTTTGCCCATAACTGTTTTTATAGGTCGTTGTGGTGTTGTAATACTGTGCTTTACATACATTTAAAGCCATAAATAATACTACCATAAGTAATAACATTTTTCTTCCGGTTCTGATTTGCATTGAGTTTGAGTTCATTTTTTTCATTTTTTTAACCCTTATACGTGGCGGGCGCAACTTTTAAATTTATTAATTGGTTTGTTTTTGCCCATTAATGTTACATCATTGCAAAAGGTAACCTGCAAAAACAAAAAAATGCTTCAGATTTTTCCAAAGCATTTTTAATCAATGAATTAAAATTTTATCGTAATATTTTTTTTGCTTCGGTTTGGTAAATCCCGGTACCGGAAGCAATATTTTGAAGCAACTCTTTTGCTTTTTTTCGTTTTCCTTGTTTCATGTAGGTAATTGTTTTCAGCCATTCGGCATCATCTAACTTGGCTTTATTCAATTGATGAAAATATTGCCCTTCTTCAGTGGAATGGTCAAATTGCTCTTTTTGCAATAGCAGAATTACCGCATCAATATTTCTATGTGCTATTTCATATTTAGCATTGCCAATTTGTTCATAAGCAACCATAAGCAATGAGTCTGCCTCGTTTTCGCCTCTTGGTTCCGGTAGTGTCAATGCTGCATAATATTGTGAGCCATAAGATTTATAGTCGCTAATTCCTTTAAAGTGGATAATACCAAATAAAAGGCAGGCAGCAGCAGCAATTCCGGAAAGAGAACGGAAGAAAATTGTTCTGCGTTGCCGTGCCAAAATAAAAGTTTCGCGTTGCTGTAAAATTTTCTTGGCATTTTTTGCTTTGATAGCATCCACGAGCATTTCTTCTATATGTTGTTCTGTTTCCATCTTTACAATAAGTTAAGGTTTTTAAGTGTTGAAGTTAACACGATTTTAAGTTTCTGCATACACTTATATTTTTGTGTTTTAACCGTATCGGTATTTTTATAGTTCATTTGAGTAGCAATCTCTTCGCCACTCAATTCTTCCCAATAGAATTTATCAAGCAGCGTGCTGCACGGTTCTTCCATCTTATTTACAACGGATTGTACAACCTCGCTACGTTCTATTTCGTTGCGTAATGCTTCTTCATCAATTACCGGTGCAAAAGTTGAGAGTTCGCAGTCGGACAAAATCTCTTTATATCGTCTATCTCTTGCCATTAGAGTATATTTTGCCACACCAATAAGGTAAGTTTCTATTGAACTTGTCATTGTTTCTGGCGCAATTTTTCCCTTTTGAATATTCTGCCAAAAAACTACACAAGAATCTTGATAAAGGTCAGCAATATAATCATCATCTTTATTATAGATTTTACGGATATAGCCAAAAAAACGCCCTCTGTGCATTTCGTACAAGTTGGCAAATGCTCTTTGGTCTCCATTATGGATGGCTGATATGTATTGTTTGTCCGTCATCACTTCCCGAATAAGATTGTTGTATTTAGATTGTTTTGCGTTTCTATTTGAATGGTTTGTGGCATGGCTACCAAGTTTTTCATAGTGCCCGAAATCATATTTTTAACAACATTCAACGGATTATTTCCTATTTCATTACGCAGTGAATACAAAGAATAGGAAAGCGAACCATAGTTTTTTCCATCCACTTTACATTCGTAGTTATTTTGATACGCCAAACATGCGCTAATCACTATCCATTGAAGCGGTTGTTCATTTTCATTCTTCTTTGGAAACTCACCGGGGATATTGAACCTGTCTAATGTTCCGCGAATGATAATGTCTTCGTCATCCTCTTCCTCATCGCGGGTGCTGTCGCCACTGTGACAGGCATCGGCAACAACGATTAACTCTCCTGTGGTGCCAATCTTTTTTCTGATATTTTGTAGTAATAAACAAATTTCATCATCAATTAAGTGGTTTTCTCCTTCGTAAATTCCTTTTTTAAAGTTTTTTTGTGCATTATATGGAATCCACGCCTCATCCCAACCGTCATCTTCATCGCCGTCTGTGTCGGTAATCTGCTGTCCGTGTCCGGAAAAGTGAATATAAACACGGTCTCCTGTTTTGGCATTCGTTGCTAATAATTTAAATTGTTCTACAATATTCGCTTTTGTCGCCTCAGCATTTTTCAAAATAACGATACTGTTTTGTGTAAATCCGTTTTCTTTTAGGAACGCACAAACTATTTCTATATCCTTATCTCCGTTTATTTTTCTCCACCCGCTTTCGATAGGATAATCTCCGATACCTATTACCAATGCCCTATTATTCTGCGCTATTGCAGCACAAGAAAAAACAGTGCACAAGATATAGATAATTGATTTTCGGAAATTACTCATATTAAAGTGTTTACTCCTATAACATAAAATGCGGCAAAAATATTAAATAAAATAATAGGATAATAAAACTATTTTGCCTCACTTTACACAAATTCACACTTTCCTATATACATCTGCAACTGCCCTATGTCGCTGTGTGTAATTTTATGCGTTTTAATATCAATGATAACAAAACAAGGTTTGCAGGTTAGTAATCAGCGCATTTTCCAAATCTTTTTCATAGTAAGCACTTTCACGTTTCAATCCTACAAATTCCAATACCATAGGGTCTTTCATTATTTCCATGGGTGATTCAGGTATTCGCTCACGCCGCGCTACTTCCAATACCGCATTTTTATCGTTACTCAACAGTAAACGTTCATAAAGTCCAGAGTTTATTTGTCGTTCCAATTCTCGTCCTGTCCAACAGTTGTGCAAGGTTTCCAATTCGTAATATTCCCTTTTATCGCTACTATCTATCTGTATCAGAAGGCGGTACTGCATCCAGTTGAATTGCGACCGCAGTGCGGACGTAATTGGATAAGTACGATAAAATTGTCTTGCTCGTTCTAATTGTCGTACAGTAAACCCACTGCCAAATTCAGGTTCTAACTCTGCCGCTAAATTATGCAATAAACGGGCTCCGTACTCTGCCCTAATTTTACCTTGCTGTTCTTCTACTACAATACGTTCACCTATTTGCCAATACATCATTACACGCTGAAAATCAACACTTCGCACGGCAGCCATACGAGCCGTTGAAATAATTGTCCGAACATCTGAAATAAATTGATTTGTTGGTTTTATTTCCCCTTTATTCATATATTTTTAATTTTTGGCAAAATTACACAAATAATAAAAAAAGAGAACCCCAATATTGGCGTAATTTATGTTGTGTCGCAAATATGCTGTAAATACACATAAAAAAACAACCAGAAACCCTAAATAACAATAATTTTTTCCCAACAAAAAAGCGGCAACTCATTGAATTACCGCTTTTTCTCAATTCTTAATTCTTAATTTTCAATTGAATTTACTTCACTTCTTCAAAGTCCACATCAGTTACGCCATCGTTGGTTGTACCTTGTTTTTCGGAAGTGTTGCCACCCATATCTGCGCCTGCACCTGTGTTGGCAAACGGGTCTCCGCCTGCGCCGGCAAAGGGGTCTCCACCGCCGGGCTGTTGCGCTTGTCCTTGTGCGTACATCTTTTGCGAGGCTTCGTTCCATGCCGCGTTCAGTTCGGCAGTAGCGGCATCAATGGCAGAGATATTTTTGTCGCTGTGAGCCTGTTTCAGTTTAGCAGCGGCTTCTTCAATTTTTGTTTTGTCTTCGGCAGGCACTTTGTCGCCAAACTCTTTCAGTTGTTTTTCGGTTTGGAAAACCAACGAGTCGGCNTGGTTCAGTTTGTCAATCTCCTCTTTTGCTTTTTTNTCGGCTTCGGCGTTGGCTTCTGCTTCTGCTCTCATTCTTTT
Source organism: Lentimicrobiaceae bacterium (assembly GCA_009776395.1). Classification (GTDB taxonomy): domain Bacteria; phylum Bacteroidota; class Bacteroidia; order Bacteroidales; family WCHB1-69; genus WRNX01. The sequence continues at coordinate 60 of WRNX01000024.1, read as the reverse complement.
AATCTCATCATCACTCAAACCTGATGAGGCTTCGATGCGGATTTTTTGCTCTTTGCCGCT
>WRNX01000023.1 GCA_009776395.1 Lentimicrobiaceae bacterium | reverse complement strand
GGCAGTCAGGGTAGTATCACTCAAAATGGTAAATGTGAAGTTGGGATCGGTAGAAACCACCTCACCAGCGCTGTTGGTCCAGTTGGAAAAGGTGTAACAGTCGCCTGGAGAGGCGTTAATATTTATCGGATCTCCGCAGTCGAAATTATAACCATATCCATCAACCTCATTGCTCGTTGAAGGATTAGCCAATAGAAAAACATTATAAAGTTTAATCTCAAAATTAGCAACTACATTGTGAGGCTCAGTTACTTTAAAGTTATACGGATTGTCTGTAGAAACCTGTTTACCATCTTCTGTCCAGTTTACAAAGTTGTAGCAGGGATCGGGGGTTGCTGTTAAGATAATATAATCGCCGCAGGGGAAATCGGTGTTATCGCCTAAAGTTGTTCCGCCCTCTTCCGGATGCGAAGATGAAGCAACTTTATAGGTATTCAACGTAAAATTAGCAGTTAAATCACAAGTATTCTCAATGTTGAACGTATATGGATTTTCATCAGAAACCACTTCTCCTTTATTGTCGGTCCAATTTTCAAATGTATAGCAGTCGCTTTCCGTAGCGGTTACTGTAACATAGTCGCCGCAGTTGTACTCGCCATCTCCGGAAAGGGAGCTTCCAACCGATGGGTCAGCATATAAAGTAACCGTATAACTGTTTAGTGTAAAATGAGCTATGAGATGAAGCTGTCCGGTAACCGTAAATGAATAAGGATTATCCGTAGAAAGTTCACGCCCTTTGTCGTCTGTCCAATTCAAAAACGTGTGGCAGGAATCAGCGGTAGCCTTTACGGTTGCTATACTTCCTACCTGATAACTATCGTCTCCCTCAGTGGTACCTACATTTGATGGTGCTACCGAAGTAGTAATATCTACATTGTTTAATTTAAAATGCGCTGTCAAATCGCGGTCTCCGGTAACGGTAAAAGTGAGCGTTTCGCCTCCGAGAACAGGAGTATTACCCTGTGTCCATCCATCAAAAACATAATCGGGGGTGTTTGGAATAGCAGTAAGGGTAACCGTTTCGCCCACCTGAACGCATTCTGTTGGGGGAACAACTGTTCCCCCAATACCAGGATCTGCAGTTGCAGTAATATTCGCACCAATATGCAAAATACCCTCAAATTCATTAGTAGTCCCGTCAATAAATTCCACATACATCACAATAGAATAATTTCCAGCAGAAAAAGTTTGTTCCCAGATATCCTCATTTTCGTGCAACGGTTGAAGTTTTAACGGATCATTAATATACCATTTTAAGTTAAATACATTTTCTAAGGTTGCTATAAATTCGATTTCATATTCATCACAAAAAAGCATGTTCTCTATCAGTCCGTTATGTACGTTGTTTGCTTCAAAATAGGCGTTCAAATTGAGCATGGAAGAGTAACCAAGATAATAGTAAGATTCTGCAGGACCGTACCCGTATGCCATTACAATAATTCCATCAGTGTTAGTAAAGCGGTATGATGCATCTAAATCGGTCATGTCATAGTTGTAAAACGACATTCCAGACGCTGCATTGGCTCTCCATCCGTTACTTGGTAAGGTAGTTGGCAAACCGGTTCCAATAGTAACTCTTGTATTAGGCGCCGCATCGGTAGGCGCTAAAATCAATGCCATGTGAGTTGTTAATGAAGTACCGGAAGTAGGTTTAAAAGGCGCTATCAATGCAGCGGTAGCCAATTGCTCCATAGAAGGGAGCCATGCCTGCGCAGGGTCATAATCGCTGGTACTCGGTGGTGTTATTAGATAAGGGCACACTCCAACAGGTTTGTCTGCTTCAATAAAACATCCATCCTGATTATAAAAAACTTCAAGTTCAATAAATTGACCTGCATTAAGGGTGTAAGGTGTAAGTCCTGTTTGCCCTCCGGGAGCCGATACGTGTGATCCTCCGTGTCGTGTAACATGTGTACTGTCTTGAGATGCCACAATACGCACTCTGTCGATATGATTATTCCCTGAAATATTGGTAACGGGTATAAGAAAATTATAGCCCCATGTATCCACAGGCGCCAACTGTTGAAACAAACAATCTTTACTGCTGCTATTTTTAATCCAGGTACCTTGATTAAGGGCGAAAAAAGCGACAGGTTTATCAGCAGTAACATGAGTGCCGGTCATATCTGATCCGGAAGTTCTGTAATATACTTGTCCTGTATTAAGTGTTGCCACAGGAGTGGTTCCATTAGCATGAAAAACCCTGGTATTGTCTTCCGTTGCAATTACGGCATACGCGTCTTGGCAAGAGGGAGCGCCATACATGGGAGTAGCCCAATTTCCTTGAGGTTGATATGATATTTGATAATAATCTGTACCCAGCGCGGGTACGGGCAAAATATTAGTAGCGTCTGCAGATTTATTACATTGATTCAACGCATAAGCGGTAATAGGGTGATCGCTGGTAATATGAATGCTTAAACTTGAAGTTCCTGACGAAGTAAGATACGCCGCATTTTTTTGATTTGTGTTCAGTGCTATTGTTTCCGCACTTCTGGGTTGAAGAGTACGTGAAATGACTCTGTCAGGACTTGTAGCAGATAAATTAGTAAATACTATTTGCACTTCGGTTACTAAGTCTTTACTCACAATTCGTATTCGTGGAACGACAATAGTATTATTTTCACCGGGTGGGTTTGCAGTTGACGTTCCTTCTCTCCAGTTTTTTCCGAAGGTTAGCCAAAAATCTGTTCCGTCTGTACTTTGCGCGTTTACAGAAAAAACGTTCAATAAAAATATGCTTAAAAGGAAAAGATAAAATTTTTTCATAATTATTCGATTATTAGAATAGTGGGGACAAAAGTAATATAATTTATAATATATATATTAGATTTAGAAAAAAGATTAAAAAAATACCCATTCCCCTTAACAAATGGTATTTATTGGTGTATATTTGCCGCCGAATTAACGTTGAGAATTTTTTTTAATAAAATGTACTAATATGAACAAAACCAGCAACTTACCACCTCCTCATTCCGCAACTTTTGAAACAGTGTTGGCTTCTCTACAAGAAACAGACCGGATTTTAACCGATTAGTTAGTAATTAATGATTAATAAAAACTGAAAACTGAAAACTAATTTTATGACACACGACGAACTTTTTAAACAAATTATAGCCCACGCCAAAGAGTATGGCTATATTTTTCCATCCAGCGAAATTTACGACGGATTAAGCGCCGTTTACGACTACGGACAGTATGGCGTGGAACTCAAAAACAACATCAAACAATACTGGTGGCATGCAATGGTGCAACTTCACGAAAATATCGTGGGAATTGACAGCGCCATTTTTATGCACCCCACTGTTTGGAAAGCTTCCGGACACGTGGACGCATTTAACGACCCGCTTATTGACAATAAAGATTCGAAAAAAAGATACCGCGCCGATGTGCTTATTGAAGATTATCTCCAAAAATTAGAAGAAAAAATTGAAAAAGAGGTAGATAAAGCAAAAAAGAAGTTCGAAAATTTTGATGAAAAATTGTTTTGTAAAACAAATCCCAATGTTTTAAGAAATCAGGAAAAAATTGATGCCATTAGCAGTCGCTTTGCTGCTTTGATGACCGAAACCGATTTAGCCGGCATCAAATCATTAATTGAAGAATTAGAGATTGCCTGTCCTGTATCGGGAACTAAAAATTGGACAGATGTGCGTCAGTTTAATTTGATGTTTGCTACGCAGATGGGTTCTGTGGCAGAGGGGGCTGACACAATTTTCCTGCGCCCCGAAACCGCTCAAGGCATCTTTGTGAATTTTTTAAATGTGTATAAAACAGGAAGAATGAAAATTCCATTTGGTATTGCACAAATAGGTAAAGCATTTCGTAACGAGATAGTAGCGAGACAGTTCATTTTCCGTATGCGTGAGTTTGAACAGATGGAAATGCAGTTTTTTGTACGCCCGGGAGAAGAACTTAAATGGTTTGAGTATTGGAAAGAAATGCGTAAAAAATGGCACCTCTCTTTGGGAATTGGCGAAGAAAATTATCGATTTCACGACCATGAAAAATTGGCGCATTATGCCAATGCCGCCACCGATATTGAGTTCCGTTTCCCATTCGGATTCAAAGAGTTGGAAGGGATTCACTCCCGCACCGATTTCGATTTGGCGCAACACGAAAAATATTCCGGAAAAAAACTTAGATACTTTGACCCCGAAACAAACGAAAGTTACATCCCTTATGTGATAGAGACCTCTATTGGCGTGGACAGAATGTTTTTGGCTGTATTGAGCAACGCTTATACAGAGGAAAAACTTCCCGACGGTTCCGAACGTGTAGTGCTAAAAATTCCACCCCAATTAGCGCCTGTAAAAGTGGCAGTGTTACCTTTGGTAAAAAAAGATGGACTTCCCGAAAAAGCTCGCGAAGTGATGGAACTATTAAAACCAAAAATGATGTGCCAATATGATGAAAAAGATGCCATTGGCAGACGCTACCGAAGACAAGACGCCATTGGAACACCCTACTGTATTACCATAGATAATGAAACATTGGAAAACGACACGGTTACTATTCGCGAGCGCGATTCCATGCTGCAAAAAAGAGTGAAAATTGAAGAGATTCTTTTACAACTAATCACTAATTACTAATTTTCCTACATAAATTCCATTTTTACGTACTTGTAAAATTTTGGTATCATTAATAATTAGAGGTTCTTCTAACAATTTGTGGGTATGCCCGCCGATAATAAAATCAATCCCTGGTACTTGCGCAGCAAGGTCTTTATCTGTAATATCACCCTCAAATTCCGCGTCAATTCCCAAATGAGAAAGACAGATAATGAGATCACACTGTTCTTTGTTTTTTAGTATATCTATAATTTTTTTTGCTGTAATTATGGGGTTTAAAAATGTTGTTTCCTGATAATAATTAGGCATTACTACTCTTTTCATATCGCACAACAGTCCAAAAAAACCAATTTTTTTTCCACCAATATTTAATATTGTGTAAGATTTAACCAATTTAGCAAGTTTTTTGTTTTTAAATTGATAATTTGCACAAACAATTTTAAAATCGGCAAGTTTTAATCTTTTTGCCAGTATTTTGGAGCCGTTGTCAAATTCGTGGTTTCCCAATGCAACCACATCGTATCCCATTTTATTCATGAGTTCTATTTCGGGAACACCTTTAAAGAGGTTGTAGTAAGGAGTTCCTTGCGAAAAATCGCCGGCATCTACTACAACTATATTAGGATATTGATCTCGAGTTTGCTGAATAAAAGTATGCCGCCGCACTACTCCACCCACATCGCCCACACCGGGTTCATCGTAAGATTCCAAACGACTGTGGGTATCATTAGTATGAAGTATGACGATAGAGTCGAGAATTGATAATTGTGAAAAAAGGAGAAAAGGAGAAAGGAAGAAAGCGATGAAAAATAACTTGTAACTTGTAACTTGTAACTTGTAACTCATAACATTAAGTTTTAAATTTTAAATATTTTCATTTCTTTTCAACAGATCAAACACAGTTTTTACCGGATTGAACGTGCCGAGCGGTACTTCTGCAAAAATGGTAATCCAGTCTGCCATAGCGCCGTTCCAAAGTCCCGGAAGTTCCATCGCCTTGAGCGTTCTCCCTTCGTAAGATTTTTCTGAAATAAAACCAGTGTAAGAATCAACGTAGTTATTAAGATTAAAGAAATTTCCGTTTACATCTTTATAACAGCAAATCATATCCACAGGGTTGAAGTGGGAGGCAGAGGTCATGAAGTTCTTTTGTAACGGATTATTCATGTCAATTTGTGAAGATTCAACAATTTGGAGGGAAGTTTCGCCGTTGCGGTTAGTAACCCAAAAAGGACCTCCCCCCGGTTCGCCCTCGTTTTTCACTACGCCACAAATGCGCATTGGGCGTTGCAGTTTTTTCAAAATTTCCTCTACTGTGGGATTTTCATTTTTAAATTGAATCCTCAATTCCTCTTTGGCAAATCTAACGATCTCCTGTAATTCATTATCAGGTATATTATCTATCGCCATTGCGGGTTTGCCACTCAATTTTTCAACGACAGCCATCAGCATCAGTTGATATTCATCTCTTTTTTTCTTTAAATAAATCAAGTATCCTGCCATCGCTTTTTTGTAGGTAAGAGTAGGATTTAACTTATCTTCGGTTATCACATTATCAATATTTTTCACAAACACTAAATCTGCGTGAATGCGGTTGAGGTTGTTGATGAGTGCGCCGTGTCCGCCCGGTCGAAACAACAAATTTCCTGTATGATCTCTAAACGGGGTATTGTCCAATTCTGCCGCCAACGTATCTGTGGATGGCTCTTGAATGGAATACGTAATTTGATAAGTAACCCCAAACCGTTCTTCATACTTCTCTTTTATTTGAGCAATCAACCCGATAAATTTTTCTAAATGATTGGGTGAAACAGTAAAATGCAGTTTGCATACATGATCTTTACTTTTAGCATATAGCGCCGATTCTACTAAATGTTCTTCCAACGCGGTACGGTTTTCATCGCCATACTTGTGAAATTTTAACAACCCCTTGGGAAGATTTCCATAATTCAACCCCTTTTCTTCCAATAAATATTCAAAAAGAATTTTAGAATCTTCATCTTTCAAAATCTCTTCAAAACCATAGCCATCTTTTTCTATTCTCTCTTTCAGGTCGTTATAAAATGCAAAATCTTTTATTTTTTTTACATAAAGTTTTGCTTTATCATTAAATTTTTCTGTTTGAATCGCTTCGTACAGATCTTTAAACATTCTGGAAGCGGCGCCGGAGGCAGGCACAAATTTTACAATATCATATTCATGAAAAGTTTTTTCATAAACATCCTCCCAGTGTTTTACATCTACTTCATTAAATTGAAAAATTCCATCTTTGCTAGTAACATTTCGTTGAATATTTGCAAAATCGAAGCCGGTTTTAAAGAAATCGAACTGTTTTTCAACCTCTTGCGGGTCACTGCCGCGCTGCGCCATAAAGGCTAAATCGTGAGGGGTAAAATGGGACATAGGTAAGTTGTTAAGGGTATGCATTGTTACAAATATTGGCTATATTATTTCACTTCTCGGAATCACTACCGGATTGTTTCTTTTATAATGTGAATGCAGGTATCGCTTAATTAGTTGATGTTCCTCTAATCTTTTTTCACCGGAAAAATAACGAACAAACAGTTTGTCTGCTTCAAAATAATCTTTTACTCCTAACTGTTCACAATCGCAAGCGCTGATGCCAAGCCCATCTACAGGTACTGCATCAATACACATTTGTAAAGATTCTCTCTGTTTTTCATTGCATTCCGAAAGCAAGTATGTAGCAAGCGCAAACACTTCCGTTTTCCACAAATGCAAAATAGGGGCATAGTCGCCCACATCCCCGTGTAATGTCCAAAAACCTGTAAGATACTCGGTAAAGTTATCAGTAGCTATCACAATGCCTCGGTTCAATTGCGCCAAGTCGTACAAAATCATCATGCGCATTCTTGCTTTCATATTACCTTGACGCAACTTGGAAAGTATGGAGTCATCCAAATGAATTAGATTTTTTCTATTTTCTAAATAGGTTTCAGTTAGATTAAGATATTGAAAATCATGGCAAAAACTATCCCCTGCTTTTATCGAACGTTCAATCTCATCGGGTAGATTACTTTCAATTGTAATGGAACGACCTATCAGCGGAATATTACATTCTTCGCAAACAGGCTTTAACAGCGCGGCGCACAAAGCGCTGTCAATACCTCCGGAAATTCCCAATATCAAAGCTTGCAAACCATTTTCTTTAATATAGTTTTGAGCATGTTTACGAATAATGGTAGCAAAACGTTCGCAATCCTCCGTTCGTTCCCTAACAGGTAAAAAATCTTTTATTTCTTTCATAATCTTTAAATCTCATCATCATCCGCAGGCTGAAGCCTACGACTAATAAAATCACCTAATCCTCTAATCTACTCAATTTTTCTTGCGCTATTTTTCGCAAATCTTCTCCCTCGTAGTTATCAATAATACTTTGATAGGTGTTTTTCGCCTGAAAGTTTTTACCGCTGGCGGCGTACCAATCACCATACAAAATATAAGTAGATGCAATCCAGTATTCTCCGAAATAATTCCCGTTAATAATTTTCAAAATCAACTTTTCCGCTTCGGGCAGATGGTTTTGTTTCAGTTCTATTAACGCTAAATAATAGGCGGCTTCCGTGCTGTTTTCGTTCACAGGTTTTTCCGATAAAGCAGTAAAATGAAGTTTTGCCGCGTTATAATCTTTTAATTCCATCGCGGCGCGACCGGCATAAAGATAGGCGTCGTTTTTCACTTCCCTTTGCGCTTGCGATGCCGCGATGATATATTCTGCACTGGTTTTCACTTCATTATACTTCTGCAACTCATAACCGGCACGCATGATACCGTTGTTTGCCAAAATTCTATTATTCTCATTTGAAGATACTTCCAATAAATCAGAAAAATATTGACAGGCTTTTTGATAATTATGATTATTAAATTGAATAAGTCCTGCTTTTCGTAATGCCGTTTCATGATTATCGGTCATGTAATTTGAAATCAATGTTTCATATCCAGCCAAAGCATCCTCAATTCTATTTTTATCATAATCGTATTCAGCCTTATAAAACAATGCGTTAGGGGCAAACATCCCCTTGGGAAACTGTTTTAAATAATCGGAAAAACCTTTGTATGCCGCATCTAATTCCCCTCTTACCAATTTATTTTCAGCAGATTTATAACTTACTGAATCTTGTCGGGAAGTAGTGAAAGTTAGATCTTTGGATTGTGCATAGTGATAAAACTCTGTTGGATTTCCCAATTCTGCATAGATCGTTTCAAGATTTACCAACGCATCGGTTGCCTCTTGAGATTTGGGATAGTTTTCCAACACATACTTAAATGCAATAATCGCCTTATCCACTTCATTATTATTATAGTATGCCTGTGCCAATTTGTTTTGCGCTTGCCTTACCAAACTGTTTTTAGGATATGTTTGAATAAAATTTTGATACGCTTCAATTGCTTTTATATATTGATTTAGTGCATGATATGTTGACGCTAATTCAAATTCGGCTTCCGTTCTGTAACCTGTTATTGGATATTTTTTGAGTAGATTATCCAATGTTGTTACTTTTTTGGTCAATTCTTTTTGATAACCATACAAGATAGCCATTTGATACAGTGCATAATCTGCGTTTGGTTGTTCCAATTTGGTACATTTATCATAATTGGAAATTGCCTGGGTTAATTTTTTTTGCATAAATTGACAATCGGCTAAGCGCAAATACGCATCGGAAATTATTTCATTATCATTTCCTTTTGTTCCCAAAAACTCAATAAAAGATTTCTCCGCTTCTCCATATTTTTGGTTTTTCAGCAATGCGTAACCTAATCCGTAATAAGAAAATGCGTAGTTTTCATCTTTTTTTGCTTCGCTATTTTTTTGATAGGATTTGAAAGTTTGCGCCGCATCTGCAAATTGCGAGCCTCTGTATTGCGCCTCCGCTTTCCAGTACAAAGATGATACTTCAATATTTTTATCCATCGGATATTGTAACGATTTATCAAAGTTTTTCACCGCATTTTCATAATCTTTATTATTCACCAACTCCAACCCACGAAAATATGTGCATCGTTGATAAGATTTTAACAACGCTGGACTTTTATGCTGTATTTTCTCTAACGAATTGATGGCGCCTTGATAGTTTTTTGTGGACAGATAGATTCTTGAAAGATAATCATCCGCTTCATCGCTATGCACGGAGTTAGGATATTCATTAATATATTGTTCCAATGCTTTAATTGCCTGATTGAAAGAGGATGATGATTTTTCAAATTGAATTTTAGCATAATTAAAGAGGGCGTCTTCTTTAATCGTGGGTGAGAAATCCATTTTATATGCCTCATAAAGCGCTTGCGAAGCCAAATTCCATTCCTCCAACTTTAAATAACCATCTCCAATAGTATAGTAGGCATTTTGCGCCATATTATCTTGAACCGATGTAGTTTTAGAAAGGAAATCCACTGTATTTCTGTAATTTTCTATTTTATAATTTGCCATCCCTGCGGCATAATAATCAGAACGATCAATTTTATCTTTGGTTTTGGTAAAATAATATTGAAAATAAAAATCTGTTTTTTCATAATTTTTTTGTTCAAAATATGCCAATGCCAAACAGCGTGAAATGTCAATTTTGTTTTTGTCGTTTGCTTTCTCAAACAACGGTAATCCTTTTGCAATTACGTCATCATATTTTTTTTGCAACAAATAGATTTGAACGATATAAAAAGGCACAACATCTTTAAATTCTTGATCTTCTTTTACTTTTAAGAAACCTGTTAATGCGGCATCATACTGTTTTTCCTGATAGTTGATAAATGCCAAATAATAGATGGCTCTATTTTGATACGAACTTTCCAAATCGCTTGCAGTTTTTAGCAACGGGCGCGCTTCTGCAAATTTATTAAGTTCAAAATAAGCGTATCCTTTTTTATAGGCGTATTCTGCGCGAATCTCTTTATTAATGTTCTTTTCACCCATTAGATCGAAACTTTCTATCGCTTTTTTGTAATTTTTTTTGTAGAAATAGAATTTTCCGAGTGCAAAGTAAGCTCTTGGCACTTGTGCGCTCACGGGGTATTGGTCAATAAAATTATTGAGTAGAAAGATAGCGTCTTCATTAAAAAGATTAGCGGCGCACAATGCCATATAAAAATAGGAGTCAATTTTCAGATCTTGTTGTTTATCGGTAGTATTTTCATATACCCATTTAAAATTTTGCTGTGCTGAACCATACTTTTCTTTTTGATACAACTCCATTGCGTTATCAAATTCATACTTCGGTGATTCAAACACTAACGGTTTTTGCGCAAATAACTGATTAAAACACAAAAACACAAATAAACACAGCGCTGCATTTTTTCCAAAATAAACTAATTTCATAGAGACAAAATTTACGATAGAGATAACGAATAAAAGGGGTTATTTCGTGTATTGATTACCTTTTTCATTCTCATTTATTGCAAATAAATAAAATTATCTGCAACTACATCCCGAAACGCTCTTATATTTAGGATTTGGTTTATGTTTATAAACGCTGTGTTTATTAGAAGCGCAAGATATAAATATACCTATCATTAATACTATTACGCCAAGAATTAGCAACTTGTTTTTTTTCATTATTTTCTAATTATCGTTTCATTTCTATCGGGACCTGTGGATACAATAGTAATAGGGACTCCTGTGTCCATCTCAATAAAAGCCACATATTTTTTAAATTCCCGCGGTAAATTTTGGTAATCCTTTTCTAACGAAAGATTTTGTTTCCATCCTTTCATTTTTTTATACACAGGCTTAATTTCTGCGGTTATTTCTGCAGGGAAGCGGTTAGTGAGTTCATCTCCAATTTGATATTGAGTACAAATTTGAACAATGTCAAAGTTATCCATTACATCGGCTTTTGTAAGAACCAACTCTGTAATGCCGTTTATCATTATGGCGTATTTCAGGGCAACTAGATCTAACCATCCGCAGCGGCGCGGACGTCCGGTAGTAGAGCCAAACTCGTGTCCCTGTTTGCGAAGTTGTTCGCCGGTTTCATCAAAAAGTTCGGTAGGAAATGGACCGCTTCCTACGCGGGTGCAATAGGCTTTTACAATACCTATCACACGTTTGGTTTGGTTTGGCGCCACACCCAATCCTGTACACGCGCCTGCCGCCACCGTATTTGATGAAGTTACAAACGGATAAGATCCGAAGTCAATATCTAATAGTGTTCCTTGCGCTCCCTCTGCCAACACTTTTTTTCCCTCTTTCAAATAGCGATTGATCTCATATTCGCTATCTATTAACTTGAAACGCAAGAGAGTTTGTAAAGAATCGAACCATGTTTGGAAAGCGGTTTCAATATCTTCATTGGGGTTATAACCATTTTTTATTAATAAATCTGAATGTTTTTTATAGATAACCGAAAATTTATCTAAGAAATCAGGGGTGATAATATCACAAACCCGAAATCCTGATCGGGCTGTTTTGTCGGTATAAGTGGGACCAATTCCTTTTAAGGTAGTGCCAACATTTTGTTCACCTTTTTGTATTTCCAACATAGCATCTATCCATTTGTGTGTAGGCAAAATAAGATGCGCTTTTCTAGAAATAAAGAGATTTTGAGTGGGGTCTATCCCCATTTCTTCTAATTTATTAATCTCTTTTTGAAAAACAACAGGATCAATTACTACGCCGTTTCCAATAATATTTATTTTTTGAGGATGAAAAATTCCTGAAGGAATAGTGTGCAACACATGTTTTATACCGTTAAATTCTAAGGTGTGTCCTGCATTTGGACCACCTTGAAAACGCGCAATTACATCGTAACGTGGGGTAAGCACGTCCACTACTTTACCTTTACCTTCATCACCCCATTGCAACCCAAGAAGAATGTCAAGTTTCATTTTATTATTCTAAATTGTTGATTACTAAAGATTATATTATTTATTTTATGGTGCTGCAATAGTACAAAAAATAAAATAATATTATAATGTTATAGACAAAAGGTTAAAAATTCAAAATTATTTGATTAAAATTTTTTTCTATTTTTGCCGCAATATTAACATTTATTAACAAATTTAAGAAATTATGATAGCAACCCGCATCTTCGACATTTTAGAAGAACAAAAAAAATATTCTAAACCCGATATGTTGGCAAATAGAGCCGGCGAAAGTTGGAAAAAATTCAGCACACAAGATTATTACAATACTGCACATAATATTGCTTACGCACTGTTAGAAATGGGATTCCAAAAAGGAGACAAAATAGCCACCATCATGTACAATCGTGCAGAATGGAACTTCATGGATATGGGAATTACTCTGGCAAATATGGTGCATGTTCCTGTGTATTCAACCCTCAATGAAAACGAATATAAATATATTCTTAACCACTGCGATTGTAAAATGGTGGTAATAGGCGTTGAGGCAATTTATAAACGCGTAGAGCCCATAATAAACGACCTCGAACAAAAGCCGGAACTGTTTACCATTGATACTATTCAAGGCAGACGCAATTATCAAGAAATTATTGATCTTGGAAAAGCATACGCGGCAAAGTGGTACGATAAAATTGAAGAGAATAAAAAAACTATTTCTACCGACGAGATTGCATCTATTTTATACACGTCAGGAACGACGGGCAATCAAAAAGGGGTGATGTTGTCGCATCAAAATTTATGCTGCAATTTTATGGCTTTGATAGACTTGCAAATATTGAATCATAATCACAAATTATTGAGTTTTCTTCCGTTGTGCCATGTGTATGAAAGAACAGTGATGTATCATTATCAGTTTCTTGGCGCAAGTTATTATTATGCAGGAGGTTTGGGTACTATTGCCAAAGATATTAATGATATGAAAGCAGATGGTTTTTGCGCTGTGCCCCGCGTATTGGAGATGATGTTCGATAAACTCTATTCTGTGGGAAAAGATTTCAAAGGTATAAAACGGATGCTCTATTTTTGGGCATTCAAATTGGCTACAAAATACGATAACTATAATAAAAATTGGTTTTATTTATTAAAAATTAAGATTGCCGATAAATTGATCTATTCCAAATGGCGTGAAAAAATGTCAGGGAAAGAGATGGTGGTGGTTTCCGGTGGATCCGCTATTCAAGAACGGATAGTTCGTTTGTTTACTGCAGCCCAAATACTTGTTTTTGAAGGATATGGACTAACAGAAACATCACCGGTTATAGCTGTAAATAACCCTAAAAAACGTATCTTAAAACCCGGAACCGTAGGGGAAATTCTTCCCGGTATTGAGTTCAAACTTGCCGATGACGGGGAAATTCTTACCAAAGGAAACTGTTTGATGAAAGGTTATTATAAAGACCCCGAATATACCAAACAAGTGATTGACGAAGAGGGATGGTTTCATACCGGCGA
>WRNX01000022.1 GCA_009776395.1 Lentimicrobiaceae bacterium | reverse complement strand
GCGGCGAAAACAAGCAGGCATCCATCAATATTCGCGATTGTTCCAATATTATTCAGCAAAACAGTGTGCAATCGTATGAAGGTGGTTTTAAGATTTTTATTTTATGGTGTTTAGACAGACTCTATCATGCGGCTGCTCCCAAATTGCTGAAAACATTAGAAGAGCCGGAGCCTAATACGTTGTTTATTTTACTTACTGAAAATCAAGATAAAATATTACCTACTATTTTGTCGCGCACGCAGTTGATAAAAATTCCACCTTTGAGTAGCGAAACCATTGCCCGTCAGTTGATTACAGATTTTGGAATACCGCTACAGAAAGCGGCAGATATTGCCGAAATTAGTGAAGGCAGTTATGTGAAAGCGATTAATCTGCATGAAAACAGCAATGAATTGAAAGAGATGTTGAAAAAATTTGAAACTCTCTTTGCCAGTATGTCTGCTTTAAAAAAGTTTGCTACTCCTCAACAAATTAATTACTTAAATGTACAAGAAATCATTTCTTCCATTGTAGATGAAGGAAGAGAGGAGCAGAAAAACTTTTTGCGATTTGTTTCCAGAATGATAAGAAATATTTTGATGATGGGTTCAAACAATGAAAATTTAGTGAAAGCCACCACAGAAGAGAAAAAAATGATGAATTTCTTTACTAAAGCAATCACCTTAAAAAATGCTCAACCTATTCTAAAAGAATGTAATGATGCGCTGTATCATATTGAAAGAAACGGAAACTCAACGCTGATTTTTACTGATTTCTATTTAAAAGTGAGCCAGTTAATGACTTAACCATTTTTACGCTCTAAGTCTATTTCAGAAATTTTTTTGTTTATTTGCCACCCTTATGAAAAAACTTATTCTTTTTTTTTCTACATTGTTAATGCTTACTTCATTAACTGCACAAAAGGCTACGCTTTCCGGTATTGTAAAAGATGCAGCAAACGGCGAAACAATAGTGGGCGCATATATTATCTTAAAAGATTCAATCTCAAAATCAAATCCTAACGGCGCCATTACCAATGCTTCAGGATTTTATTCAATTACCGTCGAAAAAGGATCTTATTTGTTAACGGTTAATTATTTAGGATATAAACAGATTACTGAAACCATCAACATCACTTCCAATCAAAAGAAAAATTTTGAAATAGAACTTTCCGTTATTCTCGCCGATGAAGTGGAGGTTAGAGGACAGGCTGCCGATAAAAATGTTACCGGCGCTGATGTGGGTAAAATGGAGATGAAAATTGAAACTATTAAAGCGATGCCGGCGTTTATGGGAGAAGTGGATGTGATAAGATCTATTCAATTGCTCCCAGGTATTCAGTCCGGTTCGGAAGGAAATAGCGGGTTTTATGTGCGCGGCGGTAATGCCGATCAAAATCTTGTATTGTTGGATGAAGCGCCCGTCTATAACCCGGGACACCTGTTCGGCTTTTTTTCCATTTTTAACGCAGATGCCGTAAAAAGTATTGAAGTGATTAAATCAGGAATGCCCGCCAACTACGGAAGTCGCTTGGCATCAATTATTGACGTGTATCAAAAAGAGGGAAACATGAAAAATTATGAGTTAGACGGAGGGATCGGCGTTATCTTTTCCCGTTTAACTGTGCAAGGTCCTGTCAAAAAAAATAAAGCCTCATTTATTGTCTCAGGCAGAAGAACTTATATTGATTGGTTAGTGCAACCTTTTTTAAAAAATACCTCTCCATTAAAAGGAGCGAAATTTTATTTCTACGATTTGAACGGAAAGTGTAATATCATTATAAATGATAAACACCGGCTGTATATTGGCGGGTATTATGGAGATGATGTTTACGGTTTTAAGTCGCAAAACGGAAATATTAATTCTGTTTTTGCGTGGGGCAACGGAGCCGCTTCGGTAAGATGGAACTACATTATTTCGCCCAAACTCTTTTTAAATACTTCCGGAACTTTTAGCGATTATAAGTTTAAAACAGAGATGAAACAGGGTGTTTACAATTTCGCTATCTCTTCGGGTGTAAGAGATTATGCGTTAAAATCGGAACTCACTTTTTTGCCGAATCCTAACCATAATGTAAAAATGGGGGCGCATTACACTTTTCACACTTTTTTCCCATCCAATTTTGAAATCGAAGCGGGACAAGACAATTATCTTACCTTCCCTAAATCGAAACCCTTTTATGCCAACGAGTTGGCTATTTACGCCAACGATGAATGGGATATTGTGAATTGGTTGAAAATAAGTTACGGATTGCGCTATTCTCACTTTTCTCATGTTGGAGCATTTACACGTTACAAATTGGATGAAAATAAGCAAGTAATTGATTCTATTGATTATAAATCTGGCGAGATGATCAAAATGTACAACTATCCGGAACCCCGTTTTTCAGCGCGTTTCTTAATAGATTCTCTTACTTCCATAAAAGCTTCATACACTTTTAACTGCCAATATCTGCATCAAATTTCCTTAGCCACCATTTCCTTGCCCACCGATGTTTGGATGCCCAGCACCTCTCTTGTTAAACCGCAAACAGGGCATCAAGTTTCTTTGGGTGTGTTCCGAAATTTTATGAACAACATGTTAGAAGCGTACATTGATATTTATTACAAGAATATGAACAACTTAACGGAATATCAAGACGGCATGGATCTATCTTCCTTTCAACTTAATTCCGACCAGCGACTTACGCAAGGGAAAGGCTATTCTTATGGCGTTGAGTTTTTCTTGCAAAAGAACATCGGAAAATTCACGGGTTTTATAGGTTATACTCTCTCTTTTACGAAAAGAAATTTTCCAGAACTGAATAATGGAGAATGGTTTTGGGCAAAGTATGACCGCCGCCACGATGTTTCGATTAGTTTGAATTACGAAATCATCCGAAACAAGTTGTCGGTTTCAGCCGTTTGGGTATTTGCCAGCGGAAACACCATGACTATTCCGGTGGGATACTATTTCTTTAACGGTGATATGATGACCGAATACAGCGACCGAAATGCGTATCGGATGCAGCCCTATCATCGTTTAGATCTATCTGTAAATTGGAACATTGTAAAACGCAAACACTTCGAAACCGGATTAAATTTTTCTATTTATAATGTATATAACAGGAAAAATCCATTTTTCATTTTCTACGAAACCACTACTAATTTTGATATAAATGCGCAAACACCCGTTTTTGAAATGACTACCAAAGCGTATAAAATGAGTCTGTTTCCTATAATTCCATCTATTAATTGGAATTTTAAAATAAAATAAAATGCACTAAACCTTAATCTCTTGAACTTAATCATTGACATCGGCAACACTTTACAAAAAATCGCGGTTTTTAATAACGATGATTGTCTGTATTGTGAGCATTTTATTAAAATCAATGAAAAGATTTTAACTTCAATTTTTAATCAGTTTTCAATAAAATATTCTATTCTTTCTTCTGTTGTAGAAGTGGATGAACAGATGATTAATTTTCTTAAAAACAATACCCAACATATCCACTTTACTCATCAAACAAAATTGCCGATAAATATTTTATATAAAAGTATTGAAACTTTGGGATTGGACAGGATTGCCAATGCAGTGGGCGCAGCATCCCTGTTTCCTAATACAAATGTACTCTCTATTCAAGCTGGAACATGTTTAGTTTTTGATTTTGTGAACGAAAAAAAAGAGTACCTCGGCGGCTCAATCTCCCCCGGAATGAAAATGCGTTTTGAAGCGCTCCACGAAAAAACAAAAAATCTTCCCTTACTAAAAGAAGTTGAAAATTGTTCAAATTTTTTGGGAACTAATTCACAAGAATCTATTTATTGCGGCGTAATCAAAGGAATATGCCATGAAATTAATGGTTTTATGGAAGATTATAAAAACCGGTTTAATGATATAAAAGTGATATTATCAGGAGGAGATGCAATAGTTTTGCAAAAATTCATAAAAAATACGATATTTGCCGCCCCTAATGTTGTACTGAAAGGATTAAATGAAATTATCAAATACAATGTGTAATTTGCAGAAAAGTTTCTTGTTGTTTCTATCCATTCTAATGATCTCTGTTTTTAGTTTTGCACAAAATGACATCAATTCGCCCTATTCAAGTTTTGGAGTAGGGAACTTATCTTCCCGTGCCAATATCGTTTCCAGTTCCATGGGAGGCGTGGGCTATGCACTTCAAAATCCATATTATATCAACTTTAAAAATCCTGCTTCCTATACCGCATTCGATTCGCTCTCTTTTATTGCCGACTTGTCGTTTTGCTTTACCAATCAACAGTTAAGAACCCAAACACAAGACTATAAAGGCTCGTTTGCTCAATTGGATTATCTTGCTATTGGATTGCCCGTTCTGAAAGTGTGGCGCACCAGCGCCGGAATTATGCCTTTTAGTGACATCGGATTCGGAATTTTGGATATTCATCAGGTAGATACTTTTGGAACAGTTACCAATCAATATAAAGGAACCGGCGGGTTGCAACTCCTCTACTGGGGAAACGCTTTTAAAATATGTAAAGGACTATCGTTAGGGATCAATCTTTCTTACCTCTTTGGTACTATGAATAATATCAGTTTTGCTGAATATGAAATGGAAAACAGTTTTAATACCATGATTACTAATTTTCGATATTTGGATGGCATACACCTTTCTGTTGGGTTGCAATATCAAACATCTATTAAAGAAAAACATCAATTGGGCTTTGGAGCAGTATATGAAAACGCACTAAAAGTATGGTCAAGAGAAAATTTATTAATTTTGAACTATGCGGATATTTACTCTCCTAATAGTTATTTTGATACAATTATGGTGAGAATTGGAAAAAATGCTTTGAAAAGCGATCTGAAAATGCCACACATTGTAGGAGGAGGTATCTCTTACGGATACAAAGACAAATTAATCGCTGCGGTAGATATCACCTGGCAAAATTGGAAAAATTTTTCTATTTCTAATACTAATGATTCATTGAAAAATAACCTCATTACTGCCATTGGTATTCAATTTATACCCAATCCAACCTCATCAAAATATTATAATAAAATTAATTTTCGGGCAGGAACTAAATTTGCCACAGGTTATATAATTCTTAATGATACTCCTATTTCAGAATTTGCTGTTTCTGTGGGATTAGGATTTCCCCTCCGTGCTTTCAACACCCGATCTTCTGCAAATATTATGTTTGAATACAGCAAGTTAGGAACACTCAAGAATAATCTCATCTTACAAAACTATTATAAACTTTCTTTTAATTTTATTCTTCAAGAAAAATGGTATCAACGTAGAAAATTAGAATAATACAATTTTTTACTACTATTTATCGTTACGTATTTTCAATTCAATAAATCTATCAAACTTAATAAAAAAATAGTATCATGAAAAAAGTTTACCTTTTTACCTTTGTAACTTTCATTACCATAGGAATTTTTGCACAACCAACCCCTTGCGGATTTACGTATGGGAAAACTGAAAAAGATTCTCTTACCTGTTTGGAAGAGGTCTCACTTTTTAAAACCTTTTACGATCAAAAAAATTACAAAGACGCTTATCCCCATTGGAAAAGAGTTGTAGAACTATGCCCTTGCTCGTGGAATGCCATCTTTAATAATACTTATCTTCAAAATATGCTGGATCCTCTCATCAAATCAACCGAAGATGTAGAGTTGCAAAATCAATATATTGACGACCTGTTGAAAAGCGTTGAAACCCGTCACCTGTACTTCCCCAAAAACTACACAGAAGGAAATGGACTGGGATTTAAAGCATTTTATATGATTCGTTATAGAGGAAAAAGTACAGAAGAGGTGATGCAAGCATTTGATATGTTCATAGAATCCATTGAGATGGAAAAAGAAAAAACTCAGCCCAATATTTGGGATATCTTTTTCCGTATTGCCGAACAAATTGCACGCGCCAAACAAGATACCACAATTATGATTGACGCCTACGAACGCGCTACCGACTATATTGAAAAAGCAATTAACGACTATTATAAAGAGATTGATAAACAATTACCAAATTTTGAAAACTTGGAAGAAGCAAAAGAAAAAGGACAAATTCCACAAGCCGATTTTGAGATGAGAAAACAGCGATTAGATCAAGATACGGCTCGTTCGATGCAGTTCATTACGCTTTATGATAGAACATTAAAAAATATTGAAAACACATTCACCCCTTTTGCACCCTGTAATGTGTTGGAACAGGTTTACGGGAACAAATTGGAACAAAACAGGGATAATCTTACTGCGCTGAAGAAGATGTTGCTTACTATGAACAATCGTGGTTGTACTTCTTCACCGGTTTTTGCAGAAATGCTTAATATTGTTCATCAAGCTGAACCCAGCGCACAATCTGCCAATTTAATGGGATATTTCAGTTTGAACAACGCCGAGTATGATGTTGCGCTCGAATTTTTTAAAGAGGCAATTGAACTTTTTGAAACCAACGAACAAAAAGTAGAGCCATGGTATATGATCGCATTGATTCATCAAATTAAAGGAAATTACTCCGAAGCACGAAACGCTGCACTACAAGTGATAAAACTTAAACCTAACAGCGGAAAAGCGTATATGTTGATTGGCGACCTGTACGCTGCATCAGGTAATAAATGTAGTGGCGAAGATTCTATGCCTTTGGATTACAACTGGGCAGCAGCCGATAAATATTCCCGCGCCATTGCCGTTGACCCCTCTGTAGCAGAACAGGTAAACGAAAAACGCGCAAAATTACGTTTCCCCTCAACTCAGGATAAATTCGTAAGAGGTTTAAAAGACGGTGATTCATATAAAGTAGGATGCTGGATACAAGAAACAACTACCATCAGATAATAAAGTGGATAGCAACCGTTGCCATAACCACACTCACAGTAACGGTTTGCTTTTCTCAAACATACCATACACAATCCATTATCGGATTGTGTATGACGTTATTACTCCTTTGTGTTATTGGACTTTCTTTTAACACCAAAACAATTCAACACTTCCGCCCGATTATTCTATTTTGCTCCCTTATCTACTTCGGATTTATTGTGGGAGGATGTCCCTGTATTTTATTCTATTTTCAGGGTTTTATTCTGTTTGTAGCAGGAAATACTGCATTCTGGATCCCTTTTGTAACCATTATATCCATTCTCATTTTGTCTGTTATTTTTGGACCTGTTTGGTGCGGGTGGCTATGCTGGCTGGGTGCATTGCAAGAATTTATTTTCAAACAAAACAAATGGAAAATCTTATCCTCAAAAAAATCTCAAAAAATATTATTCTATATTCAAACTTTAACTTTTGTTGTTTTAGGATTGTGGTTAATGATTGCACAACGTCCCATAATTTGCACTTACGACCCCTTTATCTCTATTGTGAGATTAAAAATATTTAATTGGGTTGGATATATCACCGTACCATTATTACTTCTCTCTTCGTTGTTCATTTATAGACCATTTTGCAGAATAATATGCCCAATTGGGTGGCTTCTTTTTGTATTAAAATATTTACCCTTTACCACAAAACTAAAAATATCAAGATGTACAGATTGCAAAAAATGTCATGCCCACTGCCATTTTAACGCTATCCAAAAAGATAAGATTTTTCATACCTGTAATTTTTGTGGCGAATGCAAAAAAGCAAATTGCAATTCTATCATAATACAATAATGATCATCAATCCAAAATAAAAAATGAAAAAACAACACTATTCATTAAAATTAGGGTTACTGTTGTTGGTAACCATTAGTATTACAAACTCTTTCGCACAAATCAGCGCAGGAGAGATTCCGCCAAGTTTTTACTTTGAAACGGAAAATCAATCTCTATCTTCTACCATTAATTTGTCCGTTGCAATAGATATTGAAGCGCTGAAAGCAGAAGATATGGAACGTAAACAGGACAATTTGCCGCCAAGAACAGGCTTTATTATTCCGGTAAATTTTACTACCGAAAATTCAGGCGAGTGGACAACACTTCCAAACGGTGAAGAAATTTGGAGATTAAGCATTATAACACAAGATGCTGTTGCTATCATGCTTACTTACGATAAATTTGATATTCCTTTAGGAGGTAAACTGTTTATTTACAACAATAAACGTTCAATGGTATTAGGCGCTTATACGGAAGAAAACAATCCCAAACGAGTTGAGTATGCAACGGAATATCTTGCCGGAGAACAAATTACATTAGAATATATAGCGCCGCCATCAGAAAACTACAATACTCCTATTATTATTTCCGGAGTAGTGTATGGATACAGTAGTATAATTACAGTAGAAAATGATGAAGATGGCGGAGAAAGAATTGATTTTAGGAGTTCCGAACCCTGTGAGGTGGATGTAAATTGCTCAGAAGGAGATAACTGGCAAGACCAAAAAAAAGGGGTAGTACGTATCCACATACCTGCCGGGGGCGGATATTACTATATATGTAGTGGTTCCGTAGTAAACAATACTGCCCAGGATTTTGATCCTCTTGTTCTTAGCGCTTATCACTGTTTTGAAGATGCAACCCCTGCGCAGGTAAACCAATCTGTTTTTTATTTTAATTATGAACGCCCTGCCTGTAAAAGCGGCAACGGATCCTCTGCACAGTCTGTAACCGGCGCTCAATTATTAGTAAATATGCCGCTGAGCGGCGGCTCTGATGGCTCTTTATTACGATTAAATTCTCATATTCCGGAAATTTATCATGCTTATTACAATGGATGGGATAGAAGAAATATAGCGGCCACTAATGGTGTGAGCATTCATCATCCGGATGGAGATTATAAGAAAATTTCTACTTTCACCACAACGCTCTTTTCATCTAATGTTTCCATTAGCGGGTTAGGAACTTCCGCGTCAAATGCAATGTGGCGGGTTACTTGGGCGCAAACTGCAAATGGACACGGCGTAACCGAAGGCGGATCATCGGGATCACCAATTTTTAACCAAAATAAACTGATTGTAGGAACACTTACAGGTGGAGGTTCGGAATGCGAACACCCCAATTGGAATGATTATTATGGTAAACTGTGGTATCACTGGAATCAGCATAACAATCCCATCTATCATATGCAGCCTTATTTAGATCCAATTAATTCAGACGTTGAATATTTGGAAGGCGCTTATGATGGTGATCCTGTTTCTTACACGATTTTCCTCTCTGCAAATCCGGAAGATGGGGGGAGTGTGAGCGGCGGCGGAGATTATTATCAAGGAACAAACGTAACCGCAAAGGCAACACCAAATCCCAATTACAATTTTGTGAACTGGACTAAAAATGACACCGTGGTGAGTAGTAACTCAACTTATATTTTCAAAGCAACACAAGATGTAGATTTGGTAGCAAACTTTACCCTAAAAACTTACACTGTTTCCGTTTCCGCTAATCCCGAAGATGGAGGCGCGGTAAGCGGCAATGGAGTTTACGAATACGGCGAAAATGTTACAGTTACTGCAACTCCGTATGAAAATTTTGTTTTTTTGGAATGGACAAAAGGAAACAGTGTCGTTTCCACCGACTCTTCCTACACTTTTCAGGTTGCTGAAAATGTTACGTTAATTGCTAATTTTCAAGACAATATTGGAATAAAAGAACATGAGCAAACACCAATTTTTGCGCTTTCCCCAAATCCTGCCGGGAATCTGTTACATTTGATTAGGAAAAATACAGATAAAGCAAAAATTGATATTTATAGCTCTATCGGATTACTCATTAAATCATTTGAAATTAACGAAATAGAAACTTCTATTGATATTTCAGCATTAAGTTCAGGCATCTATTTTATTCAATTAACTGATTGTAAGAATTTTCATACTCAACGTTTTATAAAAGAATGAGAATGGATATGTTAATGTGTATAATAAGTAGCGGTGCATTTTTTTATATATTTGCCGATTAATTTTGAACCCTGTTCATGACTCATAGATATTGGAAACTTTTCTTTCTGTTGATGCTACTAAATGTAAGTGGTTTATTTTGTTACGGACAAGTGCAACTGATTTCCGAAGATGAAAACCAGGAAACAGAAATAGATTTCTCCTACCCTAAAAAATATGAAATAGGAGGAATTACTTACACCGGCGTAATTAATTTCGACTTAAGACTCCTCATGTTTAATGTGGGAGATGAAATTGATATTCCCGGCGAATTGATCGCTAAATCTATTAAAAATATCTGGAAAACAGGAATGTATGAAGATATTGACATCACGCTGTCCCGCGTTGTAGGTAATGTTGCCTTTATTAATATTCACCTTACGGAAAGAAACAGATTGGTAGCATTCGGATTTAAAGGCGTGAGAAAAGGACAGGAATCAGACCTGAGAGATAAAATTAAGTTAGCGCAGGGAAATATCGTAAACGAAAATATGATACAAACCTGTATCAATGTCATCAAAAAATATTATGTGGAAAAAGGGTTCTATAATTGTAACGTAACCCCCGAAATAAAACAGGATGATAAAATTAGTAAAGGCGTAACTATCGTTTTTCAAATTGATAAGGGAAGCAAAGTAAAAATTGACCGCATTTTGATTACCGGTATCAGCATGCCACAAGGAAAACTAACCAAAGCAATGAAAGGAACTAAAGAAAGAACCCGCTTTGAACCCTTGTCGAAAGCAGATACCATGCTCAAATTTATGATTAAAAACATGGATTACTATAAATCGAAAGATCTGTTAGAACACTTGGACGATTATTTTACAGAAAGAGTAAAATTCAGATTAATAAAATCATCAAAATTTAATAAAGATGATTATGAAAATGATAAAGCAAGTGTGGTTAACAAGTTAAATGACTTTGGGTTTCGCGATGCTTATATTAATTTTGATACCGTTATTTTTGACAGTGGCTCTGCATATATTTTCATTGATGTAAAAGAGGGAAACAAATACTATTATAGAAATATTGATTTTGTTGGAAATACTAAATATCCTACCCAATTATTAAAAGATATTTTAAACATTGAAAGAGGAGACATCTATAATCAATCTTTATTAGAAGAAAGATTAA
The DNA here is from genome assembly GCA_009776395.1 of Lentimicrobiaceae bacterium. Lineage (GTDB taxonomy): Bacteria > Bacteroidota > Bacteroidia > Bacteroidales > WCHB1-69 > WRNX01. The sequence goes on along the minus strand of WRNX01000022.1, from coordinate 3,306 downwards.
TGATGGATAAAAACGGAAACGATATTATTTCATTGTATATGAACGACGGGTATCTGTTTTTTAATGCCATTCCCGTTGAGGTAAGAATAGAGGGAGATTCTATTGATTTAGAAATTCGGATTAGAGAAGGAAGACAGGCAAAATATAATAAAATATATCCTTCCGGTAACACCAAAACAAGCGATAATGTAATTTTACGCGAATTAACTACCATACCCGGGCAAATGTTTAATAGAACAGACCTGATCCGTTCACAACAAAGACTTCTCGAAATGGGATTTTTTAATCAGGAATCTATCAATGTTAATCCTAAACCCAATGAAGCAGACGGAACGGTGGATTTGGAATATATTGTGGAAGAAGCTTCCTCCGACCAGTTGGAACTCTCTGTGGGCTTTGCCGGCGCAGGCGGATTTATGTTTAGCGCAGGAATTACTTTAAATAATTTCTCTTTTAAAAAATTCTTTAAAAAAGGAGCATGGACGCCACTTCCTTCAGGAGATGGACAAAAATTAGCATTCAGAGCGGCTGCCAGCACCAGATATTATCAATATTATACTTGCTCATTTACAGAACCCTGGATAGGAGGTAAAAAACCAAACTCATTATCCGCAGGGGTAAATTATCAAATTCAAAATCTTGGATACTCAAAATCTGACGAACGATACGGATACATGAGAATCTTTGGGGTATATGCAAGTTTTGCACAAAAACTGAAATGGCCCGACGATTATTTTAATATCTCTCACACCATTCAATATCAACGGTATAATGTAAAAAACTTTGGCGGTTATTTTATTTTCGCTAACGGATTTTCAAATAATATCAGTTATACTTTTACCATTCAAAGAAACTCAGTGGATGCGCCTATCTATCCGAGACAAGGTTCTGAAATCATGTTTTCCGCACAGTTTACCCCTCCTTATTCCCTGTTCACTAACAAAGACTATGCTAATGCTACCTCCCAGGAAAAATTTCGTTGGTTGGAACTCCATAAATGGAGATTCAACATCTCATGGTTTACCCGAATAGTGGAAAATTTAGTTGTTAATGTGCGTTTTAAATCAGGATTTATGGGGTGTTATAATAAAGATATCGGTATCTCGCCTTTTGAGCGTTTTTATTTGGGCGGAGACGGATTATCGGTTTATTCTTACGACGGACGGGAAGTGATTGGTATGCGTGGATACGATGACATCTCTTTATCTCCCTCTGCAGGAGCAGCTATCTATCATAAATTTACTACAGAATTACGTTACCCTATTACACTCAATCCCAGTGCCACTATATTCCTGCTCGGTTTTGTTGAAGCCGGAAACAGTTGGATTGACAAACGTACCTATTCCCCATTCAAACTCTATAAATCTGCTGGTTTTGGCGTGCGTATATTCCTGCCTATGTTCGGTTTGCTTGGTTTCGACTGGGGATACGGATTCGATGAAATACCGGGCAATCCGGGCGCGAACAAAAGCCACTTCCACATCTCTATCAACTCTTCTATTGATTAATAATATTTCACTATAATAATCATACAAAAAACACGTTACAAATTCAAAATTCCATAGTATGAAAAAAATCATCTTATTAATCGTTTTAACTGTCAGTTTATCATTCTCCGCATTCGCCCAAAAATACGGATATATTGATTCTGAATATATTCTTGGTAATATTCCTGAATATAAAGAAGCTCAAAAAGAGTTGGATAGATTAGCCGCCAACTGGCAAAAAGATATCGAAAAAAAATTCGCTTCTATTGATTCCATGTATAAAAAATATCAGGTAGAAGCCATTACTTTACCCGATAACCTGAAGCAAAAGAGAGAAGAAGCCATCATTAATGCAGAACAGGAAGCAAAAGATTTACAAAAAAAACGTTTCGGAAAAGATGGCGACCTCTTTAAAAAAAGAGAAGAATTGGTAAAACCTATTCAAGATAGAGTATTTAACGCCATTGAAGCCATTGCCAAAGACAAAGGATATGCGTTTGTTTTTGACGCCGCCGGCTCTATGACCATCGTTTACGCAGATCCCAAATGGGATTTGAACGATGAAGTGATGAAACGCCTCGGCATAGTTATAAAAAATTAACCAATAATACCTCATAAAGAATGAAAAAAATTACACTCATTGTAACCGCATGCTTATTGTGCATGACAACCGCCTTTGCCCAAAAGTACGGGCATGTAAACTCAAACGAAGTGATGAAAGAGATGCCCGGAATTGACTCTATTCAAATTAAAATTGCTGATTTTCATAAAAACTTGGAAACTGTTTATGAAAATATGGTGAACGAATTTCAAACCAAAAAAGATAAATTTGATAAAGAAGCCGGAACTATGTCTTCTTCCGTTAGAAAATTAAGAGAAGATGAACTCGCCAGTATTCAAAACAGGATACAGGAATTTCAATATAATGTGCAACAAGATATTGAAGATGAACAGTATCGTCTTATTGCTCCTTTTCAGGAAAAAGTGCAAAATGCCATCAACGATGTGGCAAAAGAAACCAAATACAGTTACATTTTCGATACCCAAACTTTACTCTACTATGACGGCGGAGATGATATAACACCGTTAGTTAAGAAAAAACTGGGGATAAAATAGTGATTAGTGAAATTAATATATAATAAATATGAAAAATTTACAAAAAATCTCCTTTCTCCTTTTCTCCTTTCTCCTTTTTCCTTTTCTCCCTTGTTCTGCGCAGTCAAAATTTGGGCATGTAGATTACTCGGAAATAATAAAGAATATACCTGGTATTGATTCAATACAAACTATTATAACCAATTATACCGCCGATTTACAAGCCATTGGCGAGCAAATGGCAAAAGAATTTGAAGAAAAACAGTCTGCTTTTGAAAAATTGACAAATACCCCAAATACTTCACAAGCCGTCTTAAAAATTAAACAAGATGAATTAATGGCTATCTATAAACGTATTCAAGAGTTTTCTCAATCTGCCGAAGCGGATATTCAAGAAAAACAGGTAGAATTATTGGAACCTTTTCAAAATAAACTCTTAGAAGCCATTAAAACAATAGCTAAAAAAGAAAGCTATAATTATGTTTTCGACATATCCACTTTACTGTTTCACTCACAAGAAGATGATTTAACCGATAAAGTGAAAACAGAGTTAGGAATAAAATAGAGAATATTACACACGATTCAAAAAAAACACGTTATTAATTTTTTTGTATTAAAAAAATTATATTTTTGCCGCCCGTTTGATTGAAAGATTGCGCGAGCAAAAATCAATCACAGTGTATCTGAAACGATACAAGAGTTCTTTGACATTTTGGAAGAGAAA
>WRNX01000021.1 GCA_009776395.1 Lentimicrobiaceae bacterium | reverse complement strand
TATTACCATTTCACCTTCGTAACATCCGCCGGTAGTGGTAATTTTTAATGGGTATTCACCTGTACATTCAATAAGTTGCGGAAGATCTTCAACAATCTCCATTGTGGGTGCCGGTAATATTTTGGTTTCGGGTAAAAGAAATACTGCCCAGGGTTCAGCAGTAGCAGGAAATTCACCTAAACCACTATCAAAATCATTAAAGTCATACAGTTTAATTTCTACTTCAAAAGGAATCATATCCGGAAGAGTGCTTAAAGCGCTACGAGCGATACGGAAATAGGAACTGGTATCGCGTAAGGGAAATCCCGTCGTGATTGCAGTCGGGTCATAAATTAAGGTACAGCCGTCAGGAGATAATGAAAAATCTAATTGATCTTCGGGGTTTGCAGGATCATATACTTCAGACCAATAATATATATCAATATTACCGGTAATATCCTCACAATCGAATCCCATACCGGGGATTAGGGTAATTTGTGCCAATGCTCTCTCTCCCACGTGGCATCCTGCATACGTTTTAATACCAAAGTCGTAAACTTCGCCGCATTTAATTTCTTCAGGGTAGGGGTCAAAGCCGGGGGTAAATTTCATTGTTGGGTCTGGGAGTATTACTGCATCGGTTAACTCCAATTCGGCAATAGGATTGCCTGTAAAGACAGTGCCATCAAAATCAGATTCATTATACAATCTAATATACATGGTAAATGGTACATCGTATAATGAACCTCCGCCATTATCAAAACTAAAATAGTAAGTTTCGTCGGCTAATGGGATACCGGTTGTACCGCTAATAACTACGCCGTTGTTTGCAACCAAATTTAAAGTAATCTCAGGTATGGTATTAGACCAAAATTTTACGGTTAAATGGTCTGTAATATCGGACAAATCTAATCCGGCATCTTGAACAAACACAACTTCCGCTATTACATTATTACCTTCACTACAGCCTGCTGTAACATCTACGCCAAATTCGTAAGGGCTGCTTAGTCTGCACGAAATAAAGTGCGGATACACATCAAAGCCGGGTTCGTCAGTGATGGCAAGAGATGGGGCGGCAATTACTACACCCTGATCTAATACTAACGGACCTGCCAACACCGTACCTTCTGCATCCACAAGGTTAATGGTTACGGTAAAGGGAACATCGGTTTCAGCGTTTCCTTTATTGATAAGGCGGAAGTAGGAAGCGGTATCTCTTAATGTAAATCCGCTTTCGGGTGCATTAGGATCATACAATAATTCGCCATCTACAAACGCATCGGTTAAGTCTAAAAATGGAGTCTCTTCATATCCATTGGGCCAATACCATATTTCTAATGAATCGGGGAGTGTTGGAGGATCTAACACAACGGTAGCAAACACTTTTTGTTTCATTCCTTCGTAACATCCGGCAGTGGTAGCCACGCCAAAGTCGTAAACTTCACCGCACATAATTTCGGCGGGTTCAGGAAATCTGGGAGAAAGGAAGAGTTCGGGTGCGGATAATACTGTTGAAACCGCTAATGTGCATCTTGCTAAACAGATACTTTCATCATCTATATCATATATACAAATATGTACCTGAAAGTCCTTATTTTCGGGAGCGTTTCCATTATTGGTAATTCTAAAGAATGTTTCTGCGCCGGTAGTAAAGGCAAAAGAGTGAGGATTCAAGTAAGCAATACCGGAAGCATCAAATACTAACTCATATTTTGGAGTACCTTCTGCATAGGTTTCCGGTGTTTCCCAATATTCTACGGTAATATAATCGGCAACATCATTATCGAGCATTAATCTTGCATTTACCCTTGTACCTTCGTAGCAGCCGGCATTCGTGCTTAAACTGAAATCGTACTCTGTTCCGCATTTAATTTCGGTTGGGTAGGTTCCGTTAAGTTTGATGTTGGGTTCGTCTATGAAAACTTTGGGTAAATTACCGGGAATTGAGACAACTTCTGTTGTTCCAACATAGAATTTATACTCAATGGTGTGTTCCTCTGACCAGTTGGTTTCCCATACACCTGCAACAAGTTCGGCAAAATAAAATGCTTTATAAAAATAAGTATATCCATCTATGGTGCAAGCCCATTTTGTGTCTAAATCGGTATCAACATACCATAGTGATGTTTCTACCCCATCTTTAAATATTACCATTTTGTCAAAATCTTCACCCATAACCTGATTTACAGATACATAACTTGCCATGGCAGCTTTATTAGCATCAGAAAAATCGTACCAATATTCTGAGTTCAAATCTTCCTGTGTTAAATTTATACAACCGCCAAGTATTTCGTAGTGGGGATTTGCAAGTATATTCGGGCAAGTTATATCTTTTTCAAGATGTTCATATTCTTCAACTTCATACGGCGGGGCAATTACGATTTGTGGTAAAAAACTCGATTCTCTAAGAGAGTCAATTAATACGCCATCTTTGTAGAAATTATACCCAAGGGAAGGTCCGCCTTCTTCCCATTTGCTTGTCCAAACACCTTCCGCATCTTTATCTGCAAAATAATAGGATTTATAAAAATAGGTATATCCACCGTCAATACATGCCCAATGAATAGGCGGTTTCGGGGTTAAATCATCTGTGGTATAGTAAAGTTTGGTGGATTCCACTCCATCAAGAAGCACTACCATTTTGTCAAAATCAACGCCCAACACTTTGTTTACTACTACATAATTTGCCATAGCGGCTCCATTAGGATTATCTAATGCAGCGCTGCCTGTCCAATATTCGTTGTCCATCTCATATTGAGAAAATTTCTTGTAGCCACCGGGTATCTCGTAGGCAGGTCTGCCAACGTCCTCACATTCTGTTGTTGGTGGTACTACTTCAGACCATTTTTCATATTCGATAATTTCGAAACAGTAACCCACTTTAGCGGTAAATTCGCTGATAGTGAAACCCGGGCAGTCGCTATCGGCATCGGTAAAACTTTCTAAAGTAAATACAAACGTTCCGGGCGCGCCCGCTTCAATATCATATTCGTCGTCAATTGTAATAACATTAGGCAAACCATATTCGGAAGGTGATTTTCCATTTACTTTATATGTTATAGTATAGGGTGGAGTGCTTTCATCGGTGCTTATAAAATCCGGATTGGGAGCGGTTAATTTAATAAACTCGCCTTGACACATATTTACTACGTCTCCCTCATAGATTTGCTCTCCGTTATAGGTTAATAACAGGGTTGGCGCGGGGGCGACAACAGCGGTAAATTCATGGATAGCAAAACCGTGGCAAGGATTATCAGCGTCTTCAAAACTGCCAAAAGTAAATACGAAAGTTCCGGGCATACCTGCAATGATACTGTGAGTATAACCATTCACAATGATAGGATTATCTAATCTTAAATCTGCAGGATCTACAGTAGAGCCATTCCAGGTAAGGGTATAAGAAAGTTCAAAATCCGGAGTTCCTGTAAAAGTAAAATCAATGGTTTCGCCCTGGCACATTTCTACTACATCTCCTTCATAAATAGTACCATGATTCGTATTCGATAATATTAAGGTAGGCGCGGGGGCGACAATTGCGGTAAATTCTTCAATATCAGCCGTGCCTTTGCAATTATCGTCTTCCAAATCTTCAAAGGTAAATACGAATGTTCCGTCAGAGCCAGCCATAACACTATAGGTATCGTTCGGGCTAACTATAGGATAGGGTAATCCTATAGTGGTTAAAGGATCGGTGATTGGCGTACCGTTAATCTTTAATTTGTAATAGAGAGCATAGGGCGCCGTGCCGGTAAAGGCAAAGTCAATGTTTTGACCTTGACACATTGTTACTTCTTCGCCTTCTATAATGGGAGAGCCGTTAAAAGATACGGCTACTGTGGGGCGTGTAAATGCTAACAGAGTTGCGGCGGGTAATACTTTTTCTACCAAAGGCACAGGGTTTCCTACTTCATAAATGCGAATGGTAGCGACAAAGTCAACGGGGGTAGTGTTTAGTCCCAGATTTTCGATACAGAACCATGCGGTATTACCGTCATGAAATTCAAATCCTTCTTCAGGGTTTTCAAAATATGCCATACCGCAATTTGGAGCAAAATTTAACACGGTTCCGGGGTGATTTTCCTGATCCATATATTCAGCTGTTGTTCCCCATGCTTTAACTTTAATTAAACTGCATACATCGGGGTCATCGTCGGATGTCAGGGTTACAGTTCCATACACGAGGGTACCGGCATTATCAAAATCAAGACATTCTGATACCTGAGTGGTAACGGAGAAGCATTCGGGTGGACAACCCACTTCTTCGGGGTATCCGTTCACTTCTAAACTTGCAGCCGGCTGTATGGTAACTTCGGGCAGTTCTAATTTTGCCAAAGTAAAATCGGTTGCTACTTCATACAATTTCATAGATACCGTAAAAGTAACGGGATCGGCTGAATTACCTTTACCTGTTATGCGAAAATAGGAGGTTCCATTGTGTAATGCAAAACCATCTTCGGGACCGTTGGGATCATAAATAGCAACTCCACCTGTAAAAGGTAATGAATAATCGGGAGAAGCAGGATCGTATGTCTCTTGCCAGTACGACACATTAATTAAATGGCTCACATCGGGAGTAAGAGTAATTTTTATTAATACTTTAGTGCCTGTATAGTCATTATCTATGGTAGAGATAGCGAAGTCGTAATTTTCACCGCATGCCACTTCGGTAGGGTAATTATTAGGAGTACCTGAGTAGAGTTCTAATTCAGGAGCTGTGTTATCACCTCTTTGGGGAGAGAAAATATAGTTTGAACCATCAAAAGTTTCTGTAAAATCTTCAACATCCGATTCATTAGTCATTTCATTCATGCTAACATTTAAATATGTAAGGGATAATTCATCCACTGAGAATCCTGTAATGTAGTTATCCGAGCAATTTAATATTTCAAGGGTAGCGGGGAATCCTCTTTGGTTCCAAGTTCCTTCAGGCATTTCAAAACCAATTAAGAAACTACCACCGCTTAAACTTCCAATGTCATTGTGGCTACAATCTAATTCTTTTAACACACCTGTTGTACCTCCCGTGCCGGGCAGTGCGTGGAGTGCAGTTAAGAAGTTTCCGCTGCATTTAAACACTTCCAAATTTGCCAAACCTATCATCCATGGTAAGCCGGGTAATTGGTTGTTGCTGCAATCAAAATATACAAGAGAAGTTGTTAAATCGGGCAAACCGGTTAAAAAGTTGTTGCTACAATCAAGGTATAGCAGGTTGGGTAAACCGGGTAATCCTGTTAACAAGTTGTTGTTGCAAATAAGTGTTGTTAAACCACCCGGAAGACCTGGTAGTGCGGGTAATAAGTTGTTTCCGCAATTAAAGTAATCTAATACGCCCGGTAAAGCCGGTAAACCGGGTAATTGGTTATTGCTGCAATTTAAATAGGTTAAAGCAGACAATGTGGGCAGTGCAGCAATGTTATTGTTGCTGCAATCAAGCCAAGTAAGTGGTCCCGGCAATCCGGGCATTATAGAAATGGTGGTATTACTGCAATCAAGAGTTTCAAGCGTTCCGGGCAATTCGGGCAATCCTACCAATGGGTTATTGCTGCAAATTAATGTTGTTAATGGCGACAGATCCGGTAATTTTGCTATCTGATTGTAACTGCAGTCAAAATAATATAAAACACTTGATAGTGAGGGAAGTTCTACTATTTGGTTATAACTACAGTCAAATTCTAATAATGTTGTTGTTAAACTGGGAAGTACTGATATTTGATTACTCTTGCAATAGAGTTTTTGCAAACCTGCCGGCAATGACGGCAACTCTGCAATGTTGTTAGAAATGCAAGTTAAAGATAATAATCCTTCGGGCAAGTTTGGCAATTCTGCTATGTGGTTATCACTGCAGTCTAAAGTTATTAATCCGGCGGGCAAGTTTGGCAGTCCGCCCAAATCGTTATCGCTGCAATCAAGACTTTCTAATCCCACAAGCCATTGTAAACCGTTAAGGCTACCGATGTTCATACCTGAAACATCTAAAGCGTTAATACCTGCAACATCGCAGGGATAGAAAGGACCGGTGGAGATGCCTATCGCAGTTCTAATTATGCCTTCAAAAATTGAGTTGGTGAAGTCACCTGAAATATCTTCGGTCATATAAGGAACAGAAATATCTAACAAAAAGGGATAAGAGCCATTACTAAAATCCCAAATGGAAGAAGAAAAACCGGTGGGTAACGCACCTATCAAATCGCAAGAGACAGAGGAAATACCTGCCCAAGTGGGAGATAAACTGCTACAGTTTCCGGTAGGATAAATTTCCCCCACTTTATCGTCATAATAACAATTTGAAAAAGTAACATCAGCAATATTTTCAATAAATCCGCAAAAACCACCTCTTGCTGCTACGCCTAAAGTAATAGTTACACTATTTGCTGCAGCATAACAGTTTGAAATGGAAAGATGATTTCCTGATGTCCCTCGTGTAAGTCCACAAAAACCGCCCGCATATAGTTGTCCGGATGCATTGCCTGTAGCATAGCAGTTTTCAATAGTACCAATACCATTTTGTGTATCTAAAATTCCTGCAAAACCTCCGGCAGCTTGACCAACAGTAGTTACATTGCCCATAGCAAAGCACTCTGAAAAATTAAAATTACCATCTGCCCAACCCACAAATCCGCCTGCAGCGGAATATCCGATGCTAGTTGTTTCTACATCATTGGTAGCATAACATTTTGAGATGATAGATTGTCCAGCATCACCAACAAATCCTCCAACCATAGATAAACCTTTTACATCACCGCCTGTAACTTGGCAATCGGTAATTTCGGCTCCACTCATATAGCCGACCAAACCGCCCACATAATTATTCCCTTCTACTTTGTTGGTAAGGTCAATTTCAACTTTAAGATTGGTTATGGTTGCAGGATAATCTACACAACCAAACAAACCCATACAATTTTCTGTGGGTTTGTCAATCCACAAGTTTGAAATGGTAAAACCGGCGCCGTCAAAAATGCCCATGAATGGGGAATAGCCAAGCGGACCATAGTATCCAATCGGTACCCATCCGTCTCCAGAGAGAGATAGATTGATATCCGCAGTTAAAACAAAGTAAGCACCTGCATAAGTCGCGGTGGCGTCGTTGTTAATTTCTGTGGCTAATGTTTCCAAATCTGTCTGATTTGAAATTTGGTAGGGAGCTCCAGATAGTCCTGTACCTGACCATTGGGCATTTAGTTGCGGTAGTTGCAACATCAATAAGCATGTAATACATGCAACGAAAAAAAGTGTAAATTTTTTCATGTTAAAATATTTTTGGTTTATAATAAATTTTTTTTGTTGTTATTACTTTGATAATCTTACTTATTTTTACAAATAACGCGCAAAAATATATATTTTTTAATAGGTATGGAAAAAAAATAAAAAAAAAATTAACAAAAAAATGTTAATAGGATTTTATAAAATTTTAATAACCGTAGATCACAGCAAGGAAATTTTTCTAATCGCATCAAATTTACACTCCTCAATACACAATCCACATTTCACACATTTCTCATTATCAATACTATGAATTTCATAAGGAGTGTATGGTATGGCATCTACCGGACAAACTTTGGCGCACTTGGTGCAGCCGGTGCAATGGTCGGTAATGGAATATTGGATTAATTCTTTGCAAGTTCCTGTTTTACAGAACCCTTTTACATGTTCTTCATATTCTTCTCTGAAATATTTTAGAGTAGTTAATACGGGATTAGGCGCAGTTTTTCCCAATCCACAAAGCGCTGCTTTTTTTACATTCAACGCCAATTGTTCAAGTTTGTCAATATCTGTTATTTCTGCTTTTCCTGTTGTTATTTTATCTAAAATATCAAGCATCCTTCTAATTCCGACACGACAGAAGGTGCATTTTCCGCACGATTGTTCGCAGGAAAAAGAGAGAAAATATCGGGCAACATCCACCATACAGTCGTTTTCACTTAACACTACCAACCCGCCGGAACCCATCATGGCGCCCATCTGTGTAAAAGAGTCAAAATCAACTTGAATATCGCACAAATGCGCAGGAATACAGCCTCCCGAAGGACCTCCAATTTGGATGGCTTTCAGTTTTTTTCCATCTTCCACACCGCCGCCAATCTCTTCCACAATCTGATTTAATGTAATTCCCATTGGCACTTCAATCAATCCGCCGTGTTTTATTTTTCCTGCCAGCGCAAACACTTTGGTTCCCTTGCTACTAAGGGTGCCGGTATTTGCGTAATGTTCGGCTCCGTGTTTTAAAATATAAGGGATTTGGCTCAGGGTTTCCACGTTGTTGACTAATGTTGGACAACCGTTAAATCCATTTTCGGCAGGGTACGGAGGACGAAGGTTAGGAAATCCTCTTTTTCCTTCCATAGAGGCGATCAGCGCGGTTTCTTCGCCGCAAACAAATGCGCCCGCGCCTTCAAAAATAGAAATATCGAATGAAAAATTGGTTTCAAAAATATTTTTCCCAAGTAGATTTTTTTCGCGACAAATCTCTATTGCCATGCGTATTCGACTCACTGCCAACGGATATTCAGCCCGAATATAAAAAATTCCTTTATCAGCGCCCACTGCATAACCGGCAATTATCATTCCTTCAATAACTCGAAACGGATACGATTCGAGCATCATTCGGTCCATAAATGCGCCGGGGTCGCCTTCATCACCGTTACAAATCACATATTTTTCTTTTATATTTGATTTAGCCGTAATTTTCCATTTTTTCCCGGTTAAAAACCCGCCGCCGCCGCGTCCGCGAATACCGCTACTAAGGATGGCGGCAATGAGTTCATCAGGTTTGAGTGTTGAAACTGCTTTTTTTAATGCTTCAAAACCACCGTGATGAATGTATTCATCAATATTTAAAGGTGTTAAAAAACCGTATCCTTCGGTGGAAATATGTTTTTGTTTGGAAAGAAAACTGTCAATAATTCCTGTTCGCTCTTGTTCCGACTTCCAAATTACATTATCCCAGGTAATATCGGTATGAAACGTATCAATATGATTAAACAGATTGTTTTTTAATCGTTTGAAATAATTTTCGGGTTTAAAATGGCGGTGCAAAATCTCTTTAATTTCGGCAGACTTTACATTGGGATAGCGAACAATAGTATTATCGGGCATTACCACATCAATTAAAGGTACTTTATTACAAACGCCCACACAACCTACAGTTTTGATATTAACTTCAATACCCAATTCTTGCGAAGCGTTTAACAATTCTTTATAAATTCCGGCTGAGCCGCTTGCCTGACAACATGAACCCATTCCAAGTCGAATTTCTCCCGAAATATTTAGTTTTCCTTTACTCGTATCTTTCCGTTCTTTTTCTTCTTGTTGTAGAAGAAAATCACTAATGATTTCATTTATCTTACCGGGCTGAACATGTCCGTAAATTTTCTCATCAATTTGTACTACCGGCGCCAGCGTACAACAACCCAAACAGGCAATTTTTTCAATAGAAAAAAGTTGGTCGGAAGTAGTAATTGCATCTTCCTCTATTTTCAGTTCGCGGCGAAAGGCATCGTAAACATTTCCTGCTCCTTTCACGTGGCAAGCGGTTCCTGTGCATACTTTTATTAAGTGTTTCCCGTAAGGAATATGTCTAAACTGCGAATAGAATGTGGAAACGCTGATGAGTTGCGCACGATCTATTTCTGTTTTTTCATAAATACGTTCAATAGCTTCTGAGGGCAAATAACTGAACTCGTTTTGCAACGCCTGAAGTAATGGAATAATATCACTTCGTTTCGTTCCGATGCGTTCAATAATTGCATCGGTTTGGGTGATAAAGTCAGTATTATTATGGTTGCAATTACAGGGCATTGATATATATTATTTTTGCATAGTTGATACACAATAAATACTCTTTTCCGTCTTAATCACAATCTTCTTATCGGTAGATGCCGGCGTAGCAAACGTTTTTTCTCCTGTTTCAAAAGAATTAATCAAATTGAAATCACCTTTTGCAGAGAGAATGAACACTTTTCCGCTGGTGCAGATGAGATAAATTTTTCCATCCACAATGATCGGTGAGGCATTAAAATCGGTGTTAAACTCCATGGTTTTAATCATTTCGCCGGTTTGAGCATGGAAAGTGGCTACTACGCCGTAAGAGGTTGCCACAAGCACAAAATCTTGGGTTGCCACGGGGCTGGCTATTTCGGGCAAAAATTCATCATTTTCCCAAAGCACAGAACCATCTGTTGCATTAATGGCGGTCATGGTGGCATATTCGGTAGCTGCAAAAACGATTCCGTTAGAATAGGCAGGGCTTGGTGCAGGTTCACCCGACATGCACTCCACACGCCAATATTGTTCTCCAGTATTTGGATTGTAAGAAGTAACGCCCGGATTTCCAACCAAAATCAATTGTGGTTTGTTGTTCACCGTAGCAATTATCGGACTGCTCCATGACGGATGTTTTTCGGCGCGATCTTTTGTCCAACGCGGATTTCCGGTTGTCAAATCTAACACCATCACTTTTTTTGCATTATGATTGTCGTATTGAATGATTAATGAATTTCCAAAAATAAGTAATGAAGAGGCATATCCATACGGATTATCGGGTACGCCGATATTTTTTGCCCAAATTTGTTTTCCGTCCATGTTGGCGCATATCAGATCACCGGTGGCAAAGATAGCGCAAACCACATTGCCGTTGGTGGCTACGGTGGAAGCAGCCAACCCCGTATCGTCCGGTATTTTTGGAATTTGAGCCGGCGAGCCGGGAATATTTTTAACCTCCAACTTCCATAATTGTTTTCCCGAACTTAACTCATAGCAAAACAATTCTTTCGCTGTTTCGTCTGCGCCGGAAAAGAAAATTTTGTTTCCATTGATTACAGGAGAGTTAAATCCTTTTCGCGGAACAGGAACTTTCCATAAAATATTTTTTCCGGATGACAAATTCCACGAGGTTGGAATATTTTTTGCACTACTGATTCCAAGTGAATTATTTCCTCTAAAACCGTTGTGAGTAACTTTTGATATTTCAGATTCTTCAGGAATTTCAGTTTCAAGATTTGAGACTTGAGATTCGAGATTTGAGATTTGAGAATCAGTACTTTCAATGGAATCTGTTTCAATCATAGAAAAATCCACTTCCACACTGCTTTCTGCTTGCTGCTTGCTGCTTTCTGCCTTAAAATATGGCGAAGTGAGTAGGGCAAAACCAATTCCGCTCAATGCCAAACAACCTGCCATCCAAATCACATATTTTCTTGTTTTTGAATTTATTAACCAAGTGTCAAGCGGGTCAATATCCTTATCAGGAATATCTTTACTTTTGGCAAAATAGATCTGTAACGTTACCACAAAAACTACCATCATTCCCAACAAAATAAAGATGCCTGTTTTTAATCGGTAGAGATTAATGAAATAGGCTTTTCGTGCCAATAGATCTAATTCCCTAATTTGTTCTTGCAGTTGCGGATTATCGCCTAATTCTTCATTTGCCTGTTTCAGTTTTTCAATCATTTCCGATTGAATCGTTTCCGAACTGCTAACTTGAAAATAATTGGTTATTAGCATTATGGAAAAAGTAACAATAAAAATTGCGGATAGTATGGCAATATTTCGGCTGATTGTTTTTTTCATTATTGAAGAATAAAAAACCTAATTTATATAATTTCGTGATCCCATAATTTTTTTAAGAAATCAGTTGCCGGATAGATCTCTACCTTGTTTTTAATTCGAGGTCTTGAGTCGAAAGAAACTGCAATGAGACGACAATCGGGAAATTCTTCTTGAAAAGCATATAATCCTTTAAGGTGTCGTGTCTGTACTTCTTCGGTAGATTTTATTTCAATGGCAATACGCCCGTTACCGATAATAGCGTCAACTTCATATCCAGAACTTGTGCGCCAATATGAGAGTTGTTCTTCTTTTTCGTTGTACCCTAAATAAGCAATAAGTTCCTGAATGATAAAATGTTCAAAAGCATGTCCGAAATCAACTGAGCCAAATTGGATATGACGTCTGTTTCTCAGATAGTTGGCAATTCCTACGTCAAAATAATAAAATTTTGGCGCTTGTATGCTGCGTCGTTTTATTGTATGTGAAAAACTGGGAAGCATATAACCTACAAGCGTATCCACCAATATTTCAAAATAATCTTTTACAGTTCGATAGTCTATTCCGCAATCTTGGGCAATATTTTTATATACTACCATTTCGCCATTTGAAAATGCCGCTATTTCCATAAAACGGGAAAAAGTTTTTAGATGTCTTAACAGCGCTTCTTCATTAATTTCTTCTTTGAGATAAACTCCGACATAAGCGCTTAATCGTTTCCATGGGTCGGAAACTAAATAATGACGTGGTAGCATGCCGTAGCGCACGGCTTTATGAATATCAAATTCAGGAATTTCAGCACTTACTAAAGGGTACAAGACCTCTCTCAATGCTCTTCCACCAAGTAAATTAGTACCACTACGTTTAAGTTTGCGGGGACTTGATCCGCTTAATATAAAACGAATATTTTTGTTAAAAATCAATGCGTGAATTTCATCCAACAGTTGCGGTATTTTCTGTATTTCATCAATAATGACCACATTGTCATCGTTCAAAGTAGCTAAATCTTCACTAAGTAATGATGGATTGCGTAATAAACGCTCAAAATCTTTTGCCAAAAGTAAATCATAATAAACAGCATTGGGATAAGTATTTTTAATCAAAGTTGTTTTTCCTACCTGGCGTGCTCCCCATACAAAAATACTGTCGTTATAGGGATTTGTTAAATTTAATATCCTGTTAATCATGGTTTAAAATTTTCTATAATGATGAAATAACAACATATATATGTAGGAATAATATGATAAAACTGCATTATAACGCGGAAAAATTATAAAAATTATTTAACCCTTAATCTTTTCCTTTAAATTTTGCGGACAATACCCAAAACATCGTCCACACTCCACACAATTTGCATAATCAATTTCATATAGTTTGCGCGTTCTTTTTGTAGATAAATGAATGAGTGTTAATGAAATTATTAATCCAAAAAATGCGCCGACTATTGTCGAAGCGATACGAAACTCTTTTTTTATTTTAATTACTTGTGTTTCAAGTTCCGCTACAGTTCTTTTTTGCCCGTAAAAAGCCTGTAATTCCAAGGATTGCATTGCCTGTGGGTGGGCTTCGTTTTCAATTACCATATCATACAATCGAACCTCTTGGTGCACTTTACTGAAGTTGTCGCTTAACAGATACATTACCATCGCTCCTGTAATTATTATAATGGGCAGAAAAACCAGATAACGCAGAATGCGCTTCATACCGGTAGATCGGTTTTCTTTCACTTTGTTATCGTAAGGAGTATGTATGGCATCCACCGGGCAGGCGTTGTGGCACAGTTGGCAGTTGATACATTCTTTTTTGGTAATTTTTATTTTAAAAAATGAAATTCGAGAGAAAAGGCTGAGAATAACTCCATAAGGACAAATAAAACGGCAAAAGGGGCGTCCCGTAAAAATCGAAAATATCAACAATAAAACGCCGAAAAGAATCAAAGGCAGTTCACCGCCTAATCGGAAAATTCCTACAAAGGGATCAAAACGGCAGATGATAAAGCGGCTGTTGGTTATAGCAAACAGTACAGCGAATCCTAAGTAAATCCATGGAAAAATTCCTAATACTTTGCTAATAGTTTTAGATAACTTGTAGTTTTTTATGTTTACCAATTCCTGTAATGCACCTATGGGACATACGCCCGCGCAAAATACCCGCCCAAACAACAACGCAAAAATGATAGGGAGAATAAATAGTAGCATTACAAATAATGGGATTGTGTATGTGTGGTTTGTCAATGATAATGCCACATTTTGTATGGCGCCGATACTGCAAACACACCCATGCCGGTAAAAACCGAAATAGCCAACCGAAATTATTGATGTGAAAATGACTGACCATCGAATTTGCTTTTTTATTACTGCCCCTGCTACAAAACTCATTAAAAGCACAAGAATAGCAATATCCATGTATGCCCACAGCGCTTCGTTAGGGATAGTGTGATGTTGTTTGGGGTAAACGTATCCCGATTCAAAGTCTGGTTTTGGAAAACGGTTTTGGTTTGATGTTTTCAAACTCAATGCTTGCGAAGCGGGTACACGTTTTATTGCGCCTGTTGGGCAATTTTTCGCTATTTGGCATTCGTTGCAGTTTTTACATAGATCCTGTTTTATTTGTAAGTATAGCGAACCGTTTCCGAAATCGTTGCATCCTTTGGCGCATTTTCCACAACCGGTACAAAGGTCTTCATTTATAGTATATTCAAAGTATGGTTCTTCAATAAATTTGCGTTGAATAGCGCCGGTTGGGCAGGACAAGTTTTCGGCGGCGGTGTTCAGTTCTTTTGCGTTTGTTCGATAGTAGCCTCCGCACAAGTCGCAATATCCACAAATTTTAACGTCGTGAACGCATTTTACGGCGGAAGTTTGTAATACGCATTCGGTTTCGCAACGTCCACAGTGGATACACAATTCGGGATCAATTTGCCAAAAATATTCGGCTTCTTTTATTTTGGTTTTTTGAAAAGAAAAAACGATGAGTAATAAAATCGCGGCAATCGCAAGCGCACGACCGCAAATATTAAAAAATCTTTGAAGCTTTTCGGGAGAGATTTTATTATTTTTCATTGTGAATTAATTTATTTACACATATCTCGCATTGGGCAACCATCACATGGATTTACTATAGTAGAAATGTTAGCCTTATCCATGCAATATATAGATATTGTTTTTCCGTTTTCCACAAAAATATTTTCATCATAAACGCGCATTCGATATGCTTTTGTTCCGCCGCCCAACATTTCCGCATCAAACAAAACAGAAAGGAATTTTCCATCTTTGCTATACATTGAAATTCTTGGATCTCCTTTTTCCGAAGTGAGCATATTGCCATCCGAACTTTCTGCAAGATACACAGGATTGCAGCAACCGGCAAAAGAACCCGCCGCTGTTCCGCTTTTGCCAAAAGAAGTTATATATTCACCATCAAGTGTATAACTTTCAATTTTATGTCTGCCGGAATTGGAACAATAAATCGTATCATTAATA
>WRNX01000020.1 GCA_009776395.1 Lentimicrobiaceae bacterium | reverse complement strand
GCAACGTTCCAGTTAAAATCGTTCAGATAAAAAATATCGTGAATTTCACTATACGGGATGAATGCAATTTTTTCGCCGTCAAAAGCACCGAGAAACTGCGGGGGAAGATATTTGTCGAAAGTACGCGCCTTGCCAATAGTTAAGATTAATTGGATAAAAGATTTAGTAATATCGGATGAATCTCTTTTTGCTTCTGCCCAAAGTAAAGATTGGGTTTCGGCAAGGGAAAATTCAACAAGGGGATTAACAAGGGGATTAATCCCCTTGTTAGCCTTGGGCATACATACGCAAAAATCCACATTACCAATTTTATTGGCACAATCGAACAGCCAAAAGTAATCTTGGGCTACTCTAATTTTTATTTCTTCTTCTCGGATGTTTGGGTATTTCATTTTTTTTGTTTTACAGCACGCTTAGCGTACTGCTTAGCGTAGGTGTACTCGCTACGCGAGACTTTGCATTAATCATTAATCATTATTTAGTGTTTTCCGCACGAATGGCTACATCCTTTGGGCATGGTTTTACATTCTGCCGGAAGTTTGGCGCGGGCTTGTTCGTTTGCCTTCACTTTGTCGGCATCGAATCCCATTTTGGCAATCTCCGCACGAATAGCGTCAGGATTAGTTTTCTTCGGGTCGTAAGCAACCGCTATTTTGTAAGTAGTTTCATCGTACTTATACTCTTTTACACCTTTTAAAAACGGTAAATTTTCTTTAAAAACAGCATCGCTCTTGGCTGAGTATGCGTTGGTTTGAATAATAATAGTTTCAGCATCTTTTACTTCAAGTTTAGGACCTTCGTTGCATTTTGCGGCAGCCGCAGCACCACACTGTTGCGCCATCGCTGAAAAACAAAAAATGGCTAATGTTACAATTACAATAATCTTTTTCATATAAATATTGGTTTTTAGTTAATAATTTTAAAATAATTATAAACGGAAAAAATATTATTTTATTATAAGTTTTTTTCCGCTGCACTATCATCTTTTACGTGAGCACAGTGCCTCTTTTGGAAAATAACCACAAAAAACATAAATCAGAACCCAAAATTAAGCAGATTTTTATTTTTCTAAATCTATTTAAAAAAAATCATGTTTATTCGCCATTCAAAAATATTACCCCAATGCTCCATATTCAAACCCTGCGCGAAAATCCAAATTTCGTTATTGAAAAACTGAAAATTAAAAACTTCGACGCCCAACAAATTGTTAATGACATAATGACTTTAGATATAGCAATTAGAACGCTAAAAAAGTCGTTAGATGATAATTTAATGATGCAAAACAAATTTTCCAAAGAGATAGGAATTTTGTTTAAAAATGGCCAAACAGCAGAGGCAAATCAAGCAAAAGAAAATATTGCAAAACTAAAAATAGAAGAAAAAGAGACACAAGAAACCTTAGTTGTAAAAGAAAACAACATGCAAGAGTTAATGGTTCTTATGCCCAATCTTCCACATAGTAGCGTTCCTGCTGGAAAAAGCGCAGAAGATAATGAAATTATATATGCCGAAGGAGAAGCATCGCCTCTTGAAAATGCTTTATCTCACTGGGATTTAGTTAAAAAATTCGACATTATTGATTTTGATTTGGGTACCAAGATTACGGGTGCAGGTTTTCCCGTTTATAAAGGAAAAGGCGCACGTCTGCAACGCGCCCTCATTAACTTTTTTTTAGATTCAGCCATAAAACAGCATTACACCGAAATTCAACCACCTTATTTAGTAAATAAAGAATCTGCGTATGCTACCGGACAACTTCCCGATAAAGACGCCCAAATGTACTACGTTGCATTAGATGACTTTTACCTAATCCCTACCGCAGAAGTTCCGGTTACCAATATTTACAGAGATGTGATTTTGAAAGAATCCGATTTTCCAATTAAACTATGTGCCTATTCAGCATGTTTTCGCCGTGAAGCAGGCTCTTATGGAAAAGATGTGCGCGGATTAAATCGTTTGCACCAATTTGATAAAGTGGAAATCGTTCAGATTCAACATCCTGATAATTCTTATCAAGCATTAGAGGAAATGAAAACATACGTCATATCTCTTTTACAACAGTTGGAACTGCCTTTCAGAGTGGTCAAACTTTGTGGCGGCGATATGAGTTTCACCTCAGCGCTAACCTACGATATGGAAGTGTTTTCCAAAGCGCAAAAACGCTGGTTGGAAGTAAGTTCTGTATCCAACTTCGAGGCATTTCAATCAAACCGTATGAAGTTACGCTTTAAAGATGAAACCGGCAAAACACGCTTGGCGCACACCCTGAACGGAAGCGCATTAGCCCTCCCTCGCATCATGGCTGCTCTGTTAGAAAACAATCAAACCGACGCCGGAATTATCATTCCAAAAACATTACAAAACTACACGGGATTTGAAATAATTGATTAGATACAATGAAAAACAAAAACAACTCTTTCAGCATCTTCATTATTGGTGCATTATTTTTTGTGTTCGGATTTGTTACATGGCTAAACAGTGTGCTCATCCCTTTTTTGAAAACGGCATGCGAACTCACCGCAGCAGAAGCATCCTTAGTGCCTTTTGCATTCTATATCTCCTATTTTGTAATGGCAATTCCATCCTCTGCCATATTAAAAAAAACAGGATTTTCTAACGGAATGGCGTTAGGATTAATTGTGATGGCAATAGGATCGTTAGTATTTATTCCTGCCGCTATACAAAGAAACTATCTGTTGTTTCTCACTGGATTGTTTACGCAAGGCACAGGATTGGCATTGTTGCAAACCGCCACCAACCCGTATGTAACTATTCTCGGTCCAATTGAATCGGCGGCACAACGCATTAGCATCATGGGAATTTGTAACAAAATTGCAGGAATGGTGGGCGTTTTAGCGCTCTTTTCAGCCCTCTTTTCAAGTACCGAGCATCTGTTAGTGAATTTTGATTCTATTACCAATGTGGTTTTACGCGAAAAAATATTACAACAACTTTCCCATAGCGTTATTTTTCCTTATTTGATAATAACCGCCGTATTAGTAGGGTTGGTGTTGTTTATTAAAATGGCAAAACTTCCCGAAATATATGAAGAGGAACAAGAAGATACAAAATCGGCAAGTCGTTCCATCTTTTCCTATCCTTACTTGTGGTTCGGTATTGCGGCAATCTTCTTTTATGTGGGCGTGGAAGTGATAGCTATTGACTATTTAATAGTGTATGCCAACGACTTACAAATCCCCACAGATATTTCGAGATATTATCCTGTGGCGGCGCTGTTGGCATTAGTGGCAGGATATATGGTGGGGATAACGTTGGTTCCCAAAGTGATTTCACAGCGTATTTCACTCATTTTTAACGCTTCACTTGGATTGGTCTTGCTTATTGTTGCATTAACTATTACAGGAAAGCCATCTATTTATGCCATTATCGGATTAAGTTTTGCGCATGCTATTATGTGGCCCGCTATTTGGCCCCTCTCTATTCATAATTTAGGAAAACACACCAAATTGGCATCTGCATTTTTGATTATGGCAATCGCCGGAGGCGCCGTTATCCCTTACATTTTTGGTATCTTTTCCGATAAAATTGGCACCCACTGGGCATATTGCGTGATGTTTCCAAGTTATATTTATATAATCATTTTTGCTGTTTATTTATGCAAAATAAAAAAATGGTAATTCATTTTTTATTCTTTCTGCATATAATTTAAAAATTTCATGTTTATTTGCAGCCATTAAACATATTACAACAATGTTAAAAAAAATCACACTCTTACTTATCATTAGTAGCCTTGTAGTTTGCGGATTTGCACAAAAACCAAAACGAAAATCAATAGCCAAAGCTCCTAAAAACGGCTATTTTGAAATGACCATTAATGGATGTACTACGCAGAATGAAACTTATTGTCCTTATTCTGAAATTACTTTTAACTCTGAACCATTAGACACAAACATTAAAATTATTAAGTATTGTTGGTATAACCAGTATCATTCTATTAATCTTTGCGATAGCAGCGATATTACTCCCATTACATTATCATTTCCGATTATTGAACCGGAGCCAAATATTACCACTTTTTCGGTTGAATTGTATATAGAATTTGAAACTTCTACCGATACTACTCCTGTTTTAGATACCTTAACATTGAGCTCTATTGTAAAAATTGATTACTTCCGAACTACATTGGATACAACGGTATGTCAGGGAAGAGATATTACCATTACTACTAACACACATGGAGATACTACATTCTATAATGTTCAATCTAAGGAGTTGTATACTTTGTGGGATACTTTAAAATCTGTTTCAGAATGCGGTTGCGATAGCTTAGTGCGCTGGCACATCATCATAAATCCATACGTTAAGAATGACGACCCACCATACACTATCAGTTCGTGTGATTCGGTAATTTGGTATGTGGACAATCATAGAGATCCTGTTGATACTGTTATTATAAAACGACCCGATGGCCACGAAGGAGATTATGATTATACAATTGAACGTGTTTTTTATTCTAATAGTCTTGAGCCATGCTGCGATTGCGATACTATAATTAGATTAACCGTTACCATTATTGATACCGCGCAACTCAAAATTATTTTCAAACAAGAGGCTTTTTGCGCAGGAGATGATATGGGTGGCAATCTTGAATTGGAAACCAACTTTACTGCTTTCGACTGGACTTACCTTGACAAAGACTCAAGTTTCACAGTTCTTGAAAAAAGTATTGAAATTGAATATCCGGGATATTATTTTGTGTTAGCTTATATGGATACAAGTTTGTACGATACTTTAAATATAAGAATTGTATGCTGCTCCTGTTCCGATACCGCTAGTCAAAGAGTAGATGATTGTCCATTGATAATTCCTAACATTATTACGCCCAATGATGATAAAATGAATGATGTTTTTGGAATTAAAAAGCTTAACCCTGTAAGAGAAAATGAACTTACCATCTCCGACCGTTGGGGAAAAACTGTTTTCCATCAAAAAAATTACCAGTGTATATATAAAAACAATGGATTTTTGAATGATGAAAATGCTTTTAAAGGTTTATCTCGTGATGGGCGTAAACTTCCGGATGGAACTTATTACTATGCTTTTAAATACGCTTCCATTCCCAAAGGGCAAACCTATACAGGAGTTTTAACGATATTAAGAGATTAATTTAAAAACAACATAATGCCCTCATTCCAATCCGATAGAATTACCCTTGAAGGAGTTACTTTTGATGATCTTTTGTTAATTCCTGCCTATTCAGAAATTCTTCCCAAAGAAGCAGTATTAACCACCCGTTTTTCAAAAAACATTGTATTAAATGTGCCTTTTATCTCTGCGGCTATGGATACAGTTACCGAAGCCAAGATGGCTATTTCAATTGCCCGTGAAGGAGGAATCGGCGTCATTCATAAAAATATGACGATTGAAGAGCAGGCAAAACAGGTAAAATCGGTGAAACGCGCAGAAAACGGAATGATTAATACGCCTATTACTATCAAACCCGAAAAAACGGTGGGAGATGCGCTCAAATTGATGGCAGAATATAAAATCGGCGGAATTCCTGTGGTTAATCATGACCATAAATTAGTGGGAATTGTTACTAACCGCGATCTCCGCTTTGAAAAAGATTTCAACAAACCTATTGATTTAGTGATGACCAAAGAAAATTTGATTGTTACTAAAAATGATATTGACCTTTATCAAGCCAGCGACATTTTGCAACAACATAAAATTGAAAAATTGCCGGTGGTGGACAATGACAGTAAATTACTTGGATTGATTACTTACAAAGATATCACCAAAGCCAAAGATAAACCGTTTGCCTGTAAAGATACTCAAGGCAGGTTGCGGGTGGCAGCCGGCGTGGGAATCTCATCTGACACGGAAAAAAGAATTGAAGCCTTGGTGGAAGCCGAAGTGGATGCTATTGTTTTAGATTCCGCGCACGGACATTCAAAAAATATAGTAGAAGCTTTAGCATCAGTAAAAAACAGATATCCTCATTTAGATGTTGTGGTAGGGAATATTGCTACTGCCGAAGCCGCTATTATGCTGGTAAATGCAGGCGCTGATGCCGTTAAAGTGGGGATTGGACCCGGCAGTATTTGCACTACTCGCGTAATTGCCGGCGTGGGCGTGCCTCAAATCAGCGCTATCTACAACGTGTATAGCGCTATAAAAGATACCGGCGTACCTATTATTGCTGATGGAGGAATTAGATACTCCGGAGATATTGTAAAAGCGCTGGCAGCAGGTTCCGATTCGGTAATGCTGGGCAGTTTGCTTGCCGGCGTGGAAGAATCTCCCGGCGAAACAATTCTCTTTAATGGACGAAGATTCAAAAGCTATCGTGGCATGGGCTCCATTGAAGCGATGCAAAAAGGATCGAAAGACAGATATATGCAAGACGATGTAGAGGATATGAAAAAATTAGTACCCGAAGGAATTTCAGGTAGAGTACCTTATAAAGGAGACCTTTACGAAGTAATTTATCAAATGGCAGGCGGATTGAGAGCCGGTATGGGATATTGCGGAGCGAAGAATATCAGCGATTTACATCATGCACAGTTTTGCCGAATAACCAATGCCGGCGTAGTGGAAAGTCATCCCCACGACATCACTATCACCAGCGAAGCCCCCAACTACTCGCAAGGGATTTAATTGAATTATACAAATTAAAGATAATTCGGTTGATTATTATTTTTTCGTCTGCATGTAATTCAAAATTTTGTGTTATTTTGCGCACATATCCAATTGAGTGAAATGTAATACGTAATCATTATGTCAAAAAATTTAGAACAGGAAGAAATAGGCGCAATTAATATGATTGCTGCTGGAACCACACTAACCGGAGATATTGTTTCTGCCGGAGATTGCAGAATTGACGGTAACCTAAAAGGAAATATTACCTCCAATTCTAAAATATTTATAGGAAAAAGCGGACTGATAGAGGGCAAAATTAAATGCCATTCTATTGAAATTGAAGGAGAAGCAAAAGCAGATATTACGGCTACCGAGATTCTCTCTTTAAAAGCCTCAGCCACTTTAACAGGAAACATTCGTGTCAGTAAAATTGCGATTGAACCAGGCGCAAATTTCGTAGGTAACTGCGTAATGCAAAATCCTGCACCAACTCCAATACCTGGCATAGAAAATGAATAACCACTTTTTCAATGAGTAAAATCCCTATAAGAAAATTTGCCTACAGGCTCATGATATTCTCTGTCATCATGGCAGTTGTGGGTGTCATTTTTCAATTACTATTGCCAAAATTTGCCTCGCCCGCTATCCCTTTTATTGTAATTTTCTTCTTTTTAATCACACTTTTTACGCTTTACGTGGTTTTGAGAAAACAAAAAGAACCCTCAGGAAAAAAATTTATTGCAGGATACATGATCTCTCGAATCGTAAAAATGATCTCCATCCTCATTTTTTTAATTTTATATTTAATTTTTAATAAAGAAGATCGTTGGAATTTTGCTGTCGCTTTCCTCATCATCTATTTTGCATACTCTATTTTTGAAGTTTTTGCGTTAAAAAAAGAACAATGAAACATCTATTCGAAAACATTCGCCCATATACGGAAATAGAGACTATGAATACAGTAAAAAAACTTTTTACTGACTCTCATTTTATTAAACAGCTTTCTATTTTTGAAGATAAGATAGATGTGGATGAATGGATGAAAGAAGTTTTAGACTGCCGTACCCTATTTGAGTTTCATCTCACTTTTGCTGACCGCGTGTTTCATTATTTTGTGAACCGTACTTGTACTCAAATTCATTATTCCGGATTAGAAAATATTAACCCCAAAAATCAATATTTATTTATTGGAAACCACAGAGATATAATTTTAGATTCTGCTTTTTTACAAATCTATTACTTTAAAAACGGATATGAAGCAACCCGCTCTGCCATTGGTGATAATCTCATTTCAACACCACTATTTGTGGAAATGGCGCGTTTGCACAAAATGTTTTTAGTATTACGTTCTGGAACTTTGAAAGAAAAAATTTACCATACCCATCTATTGTCCTCATACATTCATCATTCTATTTTTGAAGAGAAAGAATCCGTATGGATTGCGCAGGGAAACGGCAGGACAAAAAACGGTGATGATAAAACACAGCAAGGACTTTTAAAAATGTTGACTTTGGCTACACCGCAAAATGCAATGCAAACACTAAAGTCTATGCAAATTACGCCGGTTACTATTTCGTATCAATATGAACCTTGTGATCAATGGAAAGCGCGTGAATTGGCGCTATCGGAAAAATCACCTTATATAAAACAACCTGAAGAGGATAAGAAGAGTATCATTGAAGGAGTTACAGGATTTAAAGGGGAGGTGCATTTTGTTATTGGTAAACCATTACAACAAGAATTTGACGAACTCCCGCCAGAACTCTCTTTGAATGAAAAACTCTCATTACTTTGCAAACATATTGATAACCAAATTTACAACAACTATTACTTGTATCCTCAAAACTATATAGCTTACGATATTCAAGAAAATTCAAACAGATTCACAAATCAATATTCGAAAGAAGAAAAAAATGATTTTGAAGATTATCTGAATAAAAAATCTGTAATTCAAGATGTCAGTAAAGAAAAAATGATGCAATACTTATTGGATATGTATTCAAATCCGGTAAGGAATAGATATAAATTCAATGAAAATTAATGCTACTAAGGTTGTTTTAAAAATAAGGTTTTAAGGTAATAATGAATAAGGGGTTCTTTATTTCTTCTTTTTTATTTTTTCTACTTTTTTGTTTTCCAAATCTTCTTTTTGGGCAAAGTAATAGATTAACAAACGAAAATGGACAATTATTGTGGCAATATAATCAAATAGTTACTGTAAAAGAAGAGGTCCCAAATACCTTGTTTGTATCTTTTGTTTTTATTAATGGGGTAAATCAAACAGCAATCTCATTGCGACAAGAACTTTTTTATTCTCAAATTGAATGGTTAGATAGTTTAGATTTACAAATAGAAAAAGAAGATAGAGTTGAATTTATCACTGCCAATATAAAACCTCACCAGTCAATAATTTTAAAATACAAGTTAAAAAATAAAACTGTCGGAAAAGAATTATGGTTAGAAAAATCTGCCATTCTAATTATGAATGAAGAATTTGAAGTGAAAAAAGAGATTATTCCTGAACAACTTGTAACTCGTAACCCGTAACTTGCTATATAAAATATTTATAAAAACGTTGAAGATACAATAATTTGATTTTCAAACCAGCAATCCTTTCACCATCGATTTTTTTGCAATATATTCTTTAAGATAAAAAGGCTCAAAATATACGATATCTTCAAATTGTTTGTTTGCAAATTTTGCCAATGCTGGATACAACATATTTGAAGCTGTCAAGGGGACTTCAATAAAACGTGCATTCTTATGTTGCAAAATGGATTTACATTTGGGCATTCCATTACCACAAAAATAGATAATCTTATTATCTAATTCTAAAGAAAATGAATGTTTATCTATTATTCTGTTTTCTATTTCAGAAACTAAATATCCCTTTTCATTATAAAGAGCAGTAAACACTTCCATTCGCCTTGCATCAATCATGGGGCAGTATAGTGCTTTATGATCTTCTGGTTGTCGGGTAAAGACACCAAAAACAATGCTTTGTAAGGTTGATATTCCAATTAACGGAATCTTTAATGCGTAACAAATTCCCTTTGCTGCTGACGCTCCAATTCGCAAACCCGTATAAGAACCAGGTCCGATACTCAATACAACACCATCAAGTTCAGAAGTAGTTACCCCATTTTTTTTTATCATTTTTTCAATACAAGCAAACAAATTTTCAGTAAGGAAATTTTCTTTATCTAGATCAATAGAAATCAAAATTTGAGCCTCTTTCGACAAGGCTACTGAACATATTTCTGTAGCAGTTTCAAGTAGTAATAGGATTGGCATGAAATGAAACGATTTAATGGAAAAGTTTTTAGTTTACAGTTTATCTTTATTAATATTCATTTTTCATTGTCAATGGTGTTCTTCAATTGCCATGCCAATGTAGAGAGCAGTGAGTAGTGTAAATATGAATGATTGAATAAATGCGACTAAGAGTTCTAATAATCCCATAAAAATATAGAAAAATATAGATACCGGTGAAACAACTACGCCTAACATAGGTTGCATGGCACCAAAAATAAAAATCAACGCAAGAAATCCCAAAATAATAATATGTCCTGCCATAATATTTGCACAAAGACGAATTAAAAGTACAAAAGGTTTTGTAAACACTCCTACAAATTCAATTAAAGGAATAATAGGAAGTGGAAATTTGAGCCACCACGGCACACCCGGAGTGTTGAAAATATGAACCCAATAATTTTTATTTGATGAAAAATTGACCACAAAAAAAGTAATCAACGCTAAGGTCAACGTTACTGCAACATTTCCGGTAACATTGGCACCTCCCGGAAAAACAGGAATTAACCCCATTAAATTGTTTGTCAAGATAAAGAAAAACAGCGTAAGCAAGTAGGGGAAGTATTTGTGATATTTTTCTTTCCCAATCATGGGAATGGCCACTTCATTTCTAATAAAAAGAATCACGGCTTCCATCATATTTTGCATTCCTTTTGGGGCGCGATTCGGGTTTTTTTTGTAAGTTTTAGCTACCGATAAAAATATCCAACACAAAATAGTAATGCTAATAAATAAAGCGCATACATTTTTGGTTATGGAAATATCAATAAAATGGGTGTTCCAATCATATTTTTTTTCTTTCTCTAACACACCTGTAAAATGCGCATCCGCTCCTTGCAGTTTCAAAATTTTACCTTTTGTTTCTTTTGTAAAACCAAGCGCATATCCTTTGTAAGCGACTGTTCCATGATGAAATTTTGAAGAGAGGAAACAGTCTAATTTTCCTTCACTATAGAGAATCACGGGGAGTGGGATGGTAATTTCTGCTCCTTCCCATGTAGTAATATGCCAACCATAGCTATTTAAAATATGTTCCATAATATATTCATCCACATTAAATTCTTCGGATACGGATTTCTCCTTTGCCGATAATGGAACTGGTAAAAAACTAAAAATCAATAAGAAAAAAACGAAGAAACGTTTCATATTTCAAACTACAAATCTCATTTTTTTTGAGTTGGCAAAAATAAATTTTATTAAATTCATTCTAACTATCTATTCATATTAAAAAAAATATATTTTTGCCGCACAATTCAAGCCTGAAACGAGAAATCTACTAAGGCAATACACAAAATTTCATATTACATTTGTTCCACAATATTTTAATTTTATGGTAAATCCTGATGAAGGTAAACGTAAACGCAAACGCATTACATACGTAGAAAAAACGCCATTAGCCACTTCCAACGAAAATAGAATTACAAATGGCGAAGTGTTCTCTGCTAAGAAAAAAAAATTAAGAAAAAAGAAAACACAAGAGATAGCTAAATCTCTTTTTACTTTTCCAATAGAAAACGCAATGGAAAATGACTTCTTAACTGAAAAAGAAATACCGGTTGAAATGGAAGTTCCTGTTGAAAAGGAAGTTCCTGTTGAAAATGATTTTGTAACTGAAAAGGAAATAGCTATCGAAAAGAAAAAAACAATTAGAAAAAGTAAAAAGGTTGAAAAAGAAAAAAAAGTTGAAAAAGAGATGGACACTACATTGATTAACGATTTGATGCTAAATGATGATTCTTTTTTAGAGGATGATTCGATAGAGGATACTATTGATGATCCTATAGTTCCTACTCCTGAAATAACTCCTGAAAATGAAGTAACCGAAGAACCGCCAGCAGTTATCTATCAATTTGAAGATACGCAAGAATTAACTGTGCAAGAATCTTCCATTCCTTCGTATAGAAAAAAAGAAGAAACAGCAATACAGCAAGATGAATGGTGGAATATGGTTGCCAATTCAGAATTTGACGGAAGCGTTATGACTGAAGGAGTGTTGGAAATATCCAATGAACAATGTGGTTTTTTACGTTCCTCCGACTATAATTATCTGCCCTCGCCTGATGATGTGTATGTGCCCATGTCGCAAATCAAGTTTTTTGGATTGAAAAACGGAGATACCGTTTATGGTACGATTCGTCCTCCAAAAAGTGGCGAAAAATTCTTCCCGCTCACTAAAGTAGAACGTATAAACGGAAAACTGCCTGAGGAGATTCGTGATAGAGTTCCTTTTGATTATTTGACGCCCATGTTTCCCGATGAAAAAATTAACCTTACAGGTCATCCTAAATCAAATGTTTGCACACGCGTTATTGATCTGTTTTCCCCTATCGGAAAAGGACAACGTGGGTTAATTGTAGCCCAACCCAAAACAGGTAAAACGGTACTTCTTAAAGAGATAGCGAATGCTATTTCGGCAAATCATCCGGAAATATATCTCATTATATTATTGATTGACGAACGTCCCGAAGAGGTTACCGATATGCAACGTAGCGTAAGAGCGGAGGTAGTTTCCTCCACTTTTGACGAACCTGCAGAACGGCACGTGAAGATCGCCAATATTATTTTGGAAAAAGCAAAACGGTTGGTAGAATGTGGACACGATGTCTGTATTTTATTAGACTCTATAACCCGTTTGGCGCGTGCGTTTAATACGATGGCGCCTGCATCAGGAAAAGTTCTTTCCGGCGGTGTGGAAGCCAATGCGCTTCAAAAACCAAAACGCTTTTTCGGAGCCGCAAGAAATATAGAAAATGGCGGCTCGCTCACCATTATCTCTACCGCATTAACCGAAACCGGATCCCGAATGGATGAAGTAATCTTTGAAGAATTTAAAGGTACCGGAAATATGGAACTCCAACTAGATAGACGGCTTTCAAATAAAAGGATTTATCCCGCTGTGGATCTTGTTGCCTCGAGTACCCGTAGAGACGACCTGCTTCAAACTACCGAAACCTTACAACGCGTATGGGTACTTCGCAACCACTTAGCCGATATGAATACCATTGAAGCTATGGAGTTTATTAAAGATAAGATGGATAAAACAAAAAACAATGAAGAGTTTTTGCTGTTTATGAATGGGTAAAATTGAAAATCATAGCCTCATCAATCTGCAAGAAAAGTTTTTCAAACCCATCATTATTCATAAATAAAATATCCGCCTGCCTGATACATTCTGCAAGATTCTGTTTGGTAGGATCATCCGTATTCATTTCGCGCTGTTCGTTAAATTGAAATGTTTCAAAAGAGATATGATCGGTTTCCGATTGTCGAGCAAAAATACGCTCATATCTAATTTTCGGGTCAGCATCTACTGCCCACAAAGTAAAATCTTCTTTTTCGCGCAAAGAAGTTATTTCGCCTGGCGTTCTAATACTTTCAATAATAGCATCTTTTCCTTTTTTTGTAGCCTCTTTATACAATTCATCAATGATAAAAGAGGGGGAATGTTCTTCCCGCAATCTGTTGGCTAATTGCACATAAGTATCTCTATTTAAAGGAAGATCTTCTTTTTGTGCTTCCTGAATTAAATAACCGCGCACGGAATAATGCTTAAAACCATAATTATTAACTAAATAATCTACAATAGTTCCTTTGCCTGCACCAATTGTGCCGGTAATGCCGATGATTTTCATAGTGATTAGTGATTAGTGATTAATGATTAGTGATTAGTGATTAATGATTAATGATTAGTGATTAGTGATTAATGATTAGTGATTAGTGATTAATGATTAGTGATTAGTGATTAATAAACTTTTGAATTATTAGAAAATTGTATTTTTCAAATAAATGTTGTTGTTTTTCGTTATAAAATGCCATAAAATCAAAAATGATTTGCTTTTTTCAAAAACATTTTATAAATATTATTAATAGTTATGATGAATAAAAGTGTGCGAAATGATACCATAATAACAATGTTCAGCCGAGCGGCAATTGTTCTCATCAATTTTGCAATAGTTGTTTATATTATGCAATTTTGGGGTGCAGAGGGAAAAGGATATCAGGCGCTTTTTGTAACCAACTTATCATTTATTGCTATTGCTGCCAATATTTTTACCAATAGCAGTGTCTCTTTTTTTGTAAGAAAAACAGGTGCCTCAAAATTATTTGCCCAGGCTGTTATTTGGATTTTTATCAGTTCTTCTTTCGCTATATTAATATGTTATTTCTTTGATTACAGTTCTTNTTTACACTTACTATTTATTGCATCNCTATTAACCGGTTATTTNGCATTTCATAATGCNCTGTACATTGGAATGCAAAAAATTAAATACTATAATTTATTAATCATATTACAACCTTTGTTCCTGTTGATATTTATGGTATTCATACACAAAATTCATCATTCTAATTATTTCGATTACTTTTATGCACATATTTTATCATTAATAGTTGTAATAGTCATTGCGCATTTTTTAACGAGAAAAACTGTAGGAAGAATAAAATTAGAGTTAGATTTTTCAGTTACGAAGAAAGTTTTTAATTATGGATTTCAGAATGAACTGAGTAATTTNTTTCATTTGTTAGTGCTTCGTTTAAGTTATTATTTTATTCTATTTTATTTGGGNGAAGTATCTTTAGGCATCTTCTCTGTGGGTATTTCTATTTCCGAATCAATATGGATTATTAGTAAAAGTATATCTATGGTNCAATACTCNAAGATTATTAAAGAAGGAAACACTCAAAATGCAAAAAAAGGAGTTGTTTTGGCTTCTTTATTCAGTGTTGTTTTTTCATTTATTTGTATTGGAATCGTATTGTTGTTGCCNAAATCNGTATTTGCTTATGTGTTCACGAAAGAGTGTGAGGAGATCAAACAAATTGTGCTGTTGATGAGTCCGGGAATATTGAGTATTGCCTTTTCCACCATTTATGGACACTACTTCGCTGCCTTGGGAAAAATGAAAATTCTGGTAGCAAAATCGGTAACAGGCGCTATTTTAACTGTTTTATTATCCGTAATTTTAATTCCTTTGTGGAAAATGAATGGTGCGTGTGTTACCACATCTATTGTTCATTTTATCTGTTCAGCAATAATAATCGCGTATTTTATTATTGATAAAAATAAAGTGAAAATTAACAGTTAAACTGCTATTATGGAAATAAAAAAACATTTTCTACGTGCAGGAAAAATAATCCTTCTTTTTATGCCATTTCTTTGTTTGGTATGGATGCTCAAGACTAAAACAGG
>WRNX01000019.1 GCA_009776395.1 Lentimicrobiaceae bacterium | reverse complement strand
ACCTAATCCTATATGCGCTTCAAAGCAATTATCCTCTTCAAAACTGCATAAATAAGGATACACAGGAACTACACAGTATTTATATTTACCGGATTCCAAGTCGGCGGTATTTTCAGTATAAGAGAGCGTTTCCTTATCTACCTGAATTATTAATTCATCATTTCTAAATATCTCAAAACCTTGTAAATATATATTTTCCGGTGCTGTCCAACTGAGATTTACCTGATCCGTTTCCGAAATATATTCTCCCTTAAAATCGGTTAAAGGGATACATTCGGGACATTCGTTTTGATAGGTCAAAAATAATCCGTCAAGAACAGTTTTATCGCTCTTAAAAATTAGTGAATCTAATGAATTAAAGATTTCGAAACAGTGAGCAGGAAAAGAAAAATCACCAATCCAAAAAAATTGAACTTCTCCTGAGGGTAACAATTTTATAACTTCATCATATCCCCCCTCTCCCCAAGGTAAAGTAACCATTCCATAATCCGCACCATCCACAGTAATTTGTATTCCAAATCCAGGAGGCCATCCCACACCTCCTGGATTTTCTAAAATAAATCTGAATCCGCAACCTTCTTCGTCGCGGTGGGCGTTTTGGTATTTTATTACTCTTTCATTAGGAATTTTTTTGGTGGTATTTTCTTCAGGGGAGCTCATTTGTTTAAATGAACAGAAGGGGTTTTGGGCGTAAAGATTTGTGCAGGTTATAGCAAAAATTGCACTGATTAAAAAAATAAGATTTTTTTTCATAATAATAATGTTTAGGTTAATAATAAAAAGAATTAATCGTTGCAAAAGTATAAATAAATATTCATACAAAACTCAATTTTGCTATTGTTTTTTAAAAAATTATCAGGGGGTTAAAATCCTGTTCATCCTGTAATTCGGTTTTTTAGCACGCAGATAACACAGATGAAACAGATTTACGCGGATTTTCTCTATTGTAAAAGGGGTTCTTTTTTGTAGAAAAATTGGCTTTAAAGCCTACAGTCATTCTAAATTAACTATTTCAACAACTCTACTTTTCTGCGTCTAATTCTTTTAGCGCTTTTTAACAAGTCAAATACCAAAGGCGATGAAATAAATATTGCAGAATAGGTACCAATGATAATACCGGCGGTCATCGCAAAGATAAATCCGCGAATTACTTCGCCACCAAAAATAAAGATGGCTAATAATACCACAATCGTAGTTCCGGCAGTATTCACAGAACGTCCTAAGGTGCTGTTTACCGCATTGTTAATATTGATGTAGTTTTCTCGTTTGGGATACAGTCCAAGGTTTTCACGGATACGGTCGTAAATAATTACTACGTTGTTAATTGAATAACCAATCACGGTGAGGATAGCTGCAATAAACGACTGGTCAATTTCCATAGAGAACGGCATCACTTTATAGAAGAGTGAGAATAAACCAATGGTAAGCAAGGCGTCGTGCGCAAGGGCAATCACGCCACCCAAACCAAATTGCCAGTTACGGAAACGTAATGCAATATAGACGAAAATCAATACTAAGGATATTAATACTGCCCAAATTGCTTGCCACAACAGTTCTTTTGCCACAGTAGGCTGTACTTTTTGCATACTTTGAATTCCGCGCGGGTCAATTTGTTGCGTAAAATCAACATCAGAAATATCGGTTTTAGCAAAAAATCCTTTTAACGCATTATACAGCATCAATTCCACTTCTTTATCCACTTCAGAATCGTTGCTATCAATTTTATAGTTGGTAGTAATTCTCACTTGGTTATTTCCGCCGAAAGTTTTCACTTCGGGGCTACCGCCAAAAGCATCAGCAATGGCGGCGCGCACTTCGTTGGTTTTAACATCCTGGTCAAAACGCACTACATAGTTTCTACCACCGGTGAAATCAACACCCGGATTTAACCCTTGAAAACCAAAAGAGAGGAACATTACAACAGCTAAACTAATGGAAATTAAATAGAATGTTTTTTTAGGTTTGATGAAGTCGTAATTTGCTTTTTCAAAAGTATGTAGGGTGTATTTGTTTCCAAATTTATAGTTTACGCCTTTTGCCAATCCATTTTCAAAAATTAAGCGGGTGATAAAAATGGCGGTAAATAATGAGGATAAAAGACCGATAATTAAAGTAGTAGCAAATCCTTGAATAGGACCTGAACCAAAAATATACAATACGATAGCGGTAATTAAGGTAGTAACGTTACCGTCAATAATTGCGGAGTAGGCATTTTTGTAACCTTCGTCAATGGCTAACCGGGCGCCTTTTCCAGCACGCACTTCTTCCCGAACACGTTCAAATATCAACACGTTAGCGTCCACTGCCATACCGAGTGTAAGCACAATACCTGCAATACCGGGCAAAGTAAGCGCTGCGCCCAGTGAGGCGAGTACGCCCATAATGAAGAAGATGTTGGTGACTAAAGACACGTCGGCAATTAAACCTGCTCTGTTGTAGTATAAAAACATGTACAACAATACCAATAAAAATGCCAACAAAAACGAGAGCAATCCGGCGGTGATAGATTCTTTTCCCAAAGTGGGTCCTACCACTTCCGATTGCACGATGTTTACGCGGGCTTCCAAGTTTCCTGAGTTAAGTACGGTGGCTAAGTCTTTTGCCTCATCAATAGAAAAATTTCCGGAGATTTGTGATTGTCCGTCTGTAATTTCGGCTTGAATACCAGGATAGGAATACACGAAGTTATCTAATACTATGGCAATATAAGTTCTTTTAGCTTTATTGTCCATGGCGGCTCTTGTAATTTTGCGCCATTCTTCGGCAGCCTGACTTTCCATAGCCATAGAAACTACGGTTTGATTTTCGTGGTTTACATCTTGTCGTGCGCTTCTTACTACGCGGGCGCCACCAATAGTTTCAGAACTCAATTTGGGTCCGATGCGGTCGTTGTTTCTTTTCAACGGAATGAGCGGGTATAAGTTGTCATAGTTTCTATCAGGTTTTCCCCACATAAATTCCACATTTTTATCTCCCAGCAATTTGATGAGTTCTGGAAGTAACTGATTTACAATTTTTATGTCAGCTTCTTTATAGAATCCTATAACTATGCCATTTGAGCGCTGCGAAGCGTGGGCAACAATAGCGCCTTCAATATCATCTTCTATATTATTTTCTTCAAAAATTGAGGTAGTGGTTGTGTCGGTTGGGGCTGAAGTTTCTATTTGTTCTGCTTTTCTTGCTTCCAACTCTTTTTTTGCTTTCAGGTCTCTTGCCAAACGTTGGTCTGCTTCATAAAATCTTTCAATGATAGATCTTCCGTTCATGTTATCGTTATAAACTTCCCAAAATTCCAATTTGGCAGTACTTTTCAACAGTTCGGTAACCCGTTCCGGTTCTTTAATGCCGGGGAGTTCAACCAAGATGCGGCTTCCTGTTAAACGTTGCAAGTTGGGTTGTGCAACTCCAAAGCGGTCAATACGGGTGCGCAAGATGCGGAAAGTTCTGTCAATAACTTCGTTAGATTCCGTTTTTAAGAATTTAACAATATCTGCATCGGTAGCGTTTTTCACTCCGTATCGTTCTCCGAAATAGGTTCGAAGTTGTGCATTCGGCATATCAAGTGCAATTTTTTGCGCATTGAAATTTTTAACGAAGATGTCAATAAAATCACCATTTGTTTTTTCATATTCATCATTAGTATTGTTGAATGCATTTGTAAACAATTGGTCTTCTGTATTTTCGGCTAAACTTTTCAAGACATCGGGGTAAGAAACTTCTAAGGTAACGTTCATCCCGCCTTTTAAGTCAAGACCTAAGTTAACCTCTTTATATTTAGCTTGTTTATAAGTGCTGCCCAAGAATACTTTTTCTTCGTTTTTGCGTCCCAGATAATCCGCTCTGCGTGCATTGATTACCGAATCTTTAATGTGGTTAATCATCATGGGGTCGGTAACATTTGTCAGCGCTTCGGCAATAGCGTCGGGGTCGTTGGCGTGTTTGTCGGCATCTCTACCAATTTTATAGGTTACGAACGAAAACGACAAGCAATACAAGCATGCAATAGCAAGAATTACGGAAAAAAACAGAAATAAACCTTTATTTTTCATTTTGTATTTAATTGATTATTAATAATTTAAAATTTAATTTTATATTTTTTTACAAGGTTGCAAATATAGTATTTTTTTGGAATAATTTAAGATTAAAATTTAAAGTTACGAGTTACAAGTTACGAGTTATGGTTTCTGCACTAATCTATTATTTCTGTAATCTCTTTCGTTTCATAATTAATTTTAAAAAATTTTTGTTCCAATCCATTTGTAATGCCAATAATTTCAGCGTTTAAAGTTTGGTTGTATCTTCCTGCCTGTTCCATCACTTGTTGGGTTAGTGGAACATTTGGCGCTTTGCACTCTACTACCATCCATGGTTTAGCATCTTTATAAACCACAATATCGTATCTTTTTGTAAGTCCATTCAGCGTAATTTTTTTTTCTACCGAAATATGTGAGGCGGGGATTTTTAGTTCGTTTATTAATTTCAAAACAAAAAATTGTCTTACTTTTTCTTCTTCGGTAAGTGTCACCCATTTTTTGCGAATAGGGTCAAATAGTTGCAATACGTCTTTTTGGTTTCTAATTTTTATCATATTTTTTATCAAATTATTAGATAACATCGTTAGTCTCTTTTAAAAAATTTATAACTGCAAATATGCAAAAAAAATTATTAATCTTTTTTATCTTTCTAAAAAAGTTCATTTGAAAAAGAAAAAGTTGTTTATTTGCAACCGTTTTTAACAAACCTTAAATTGTATCTTTATGTAGCTTTAAACAAATGCTCAAAAAATTGACTATTACAAAATATAGAACATAATTTTTTTAGGCAAAAAAGATAAACCAAAAAACTTTAAACTAATAATAAATGTCAGTTAAAATTCAAATCAGTCAAAAAACAAGAACTAAAATCGAAGAGATTTGTAAATCGTTCAACAATAATCCGGGCGAGTTGATCAATGTATTGCATAAAACGCAAGACTTTTTGGGTTATCTTCCCGCAGAAGCGCAAGAGGTTATTGCACAGGAATTAAAAATTCCTACAGCAAAAGTGTATGGCGTAGTATCTTTCTACTCCTTTTTTACGATGATCCCAAAAGGGCGTTATCCCATATCTATCTGTATGGGAACGGCTTGCTATGTGCGAGGCGCAGAACGGATCTTAGATGAATTTAAACATCTATTAGGTCTTAATGTGGGCGAAACCGGCGCAGACGGATTGTTCTCATTGGCATCCCTGCGTTGTGTGGGCGCCTGCGGACTTGCTCCGGTTGCACTTGTAGGTGAAAAAGTATATGGGCGACTTGCCTCAGACGATGTGAAAAACATTGTGGATGAGTATAAAAACTTAGGATTTGCAGTATAAAAATTATTTCATAATGAAAAAAACAACTTTTATTTTCGTACTGGCGGTTTCCCTATTCCGCCTTTTTGCTATCACTCCGCCCGACGAGGGGATGTGGCTACCTATGTTCATCAAAGATTACAATTATGAGCAGATGCAAAAATTAGGGCTGAAACTTACCGAAGAACAACTTTACAACATCAACAACTCTTCGCTCAAAGATGCTATAGTGCAATTGGGCGGAGGATTTTGCACCGGCGAAATGATTTCAAATGAAGGACTTATGCTCACCAATCACCATTGTGGGTACCAGTTTATTTTTAAACATTCTACCGAAGAAAACGACTATCTGAAAAATGGCTTTTGGGCAATGTCGAAAGAGGAAGAACTCCCTAATGAAGGATTTTATGTCTCTTTTTTAGTGCGTATGGAAGATGTTACAAAAATGGTTTTAGACAGCCTTAAAGAGGATATTTCGGGAAATGACCGAAAAAAAGCCATCGAAAAAACAATTACTAAATTGAAAAAAGATAACGCCGAAAACGGAAAATACAGTGTGGAAGTAAAACCTTTTTTTGAAGGAAATGAGTACTATATGTTTGTGTATGTTACTTATAAAGATGTTCGTTTGGTAGGTGCGCCGCCCAGCGGAATTGGCAAGTTTGGAGGCGATACAGACAATTGGATGTGGCCCCGACATACCGGCGATTTTTCACTGTTCAGAATTTATACCGCCCCCGACGGCTCTCCCGCAACCTATTCAAAAGAAAATATTCCCTTAGTTCCCAAACATTATCTACCTGTTAATATTCAAGGAATTGACAAAGGAGATTATGCCATGATTTGGGGATACCCCGGTACTACAGAACGGTTTATGACCTCTTACGAAGTGTTGAATACGATGAATGTGATTAATCCGCCGTTAGTATATGCTTTTGACATAATCTTACCTGTAATTAACGACGCAATTAATGCCAGCGATAAAGTAAGATTGTTGTATGCAGATAATTATGCCGGTTTTGCAAATATGTGGAAAATGAAAAAAGGAGAAACACTTAGCCTTGCAAGATTGAATGTGGTAGCAAGAAAAGCCGAACAGGAAAAAGTTTTACAGGATTGGATTTGCCAGGACACAGTAAGAGCAGGTAAATATGGAAAAACGTTATCCGAAATTGAACAGATTTGTGAAAATGTTCAACCCATGACCCTAAAATGTTTCATGTATGCCAATATTTCGTTGCTGACTTCCAAAAATTTACTTCTTCCTTACGAATTAAACGCAAAACTTGCCAAAGATGAAAAAAAGTTTTCACAAGAAAAAATCGAAAAGTTAAAAACAAGTTTTGATGATTTTAGAAAAAAAACTGATTTTGAAACCGAAATGCAAATTATTTTGGCAACCCTTAAACTATGGAAAACACTTCCTCTTGAGAATCAACCGGATATTTTTGAATATATAGATAAAAATTACAAAGGAGAGATAGGATTATTTGTTAAAGCGATTTCTGAAAACTCTATCTTTTCTAATGAAACGAACTTTAACAAATATTTACAAAAACCTTCTGTGAAAATTTTTGACAACGACCCGTTAATTAAATATTTCCAATCTATTTTCGGAATTATCTCATCCACCCAAGCCGGTTATTTGGGTTACGATAGTAAACTTGCTACTCCGCGTCGTAACTATTTGGCGGCAATTAAAGAGATGGAGGCTGAAAAGGCAATTTATCCGGATGCCAACTCAACCATGCGAGTAACTTATGGAAAAGTGTTGGATTATTACCCGCAAGAGGCTGTGTATTACAATTGGTTTACTACTACGGACGGAATTTTGCCCAAAGAGATTCCCGGAGATCCGGAATTTGATGTTCCGGCAAAATTAAAAGAGTTGATTTTGGCAAAAGACTACGGTAGATATGGAAAAGATGACGTTTTAAATGTTTGTTTTTTAACTAACAACGATATTACCGGAGGCAACTCCGGAAGTCCCGTTATTAATGCCAGCGGCGAATTGATTGGCTGCGCTTTTGATGGAAATTGGGAATCGTTAAGTAGTAACATCATCTATAACCCTGAATTACAAAGATGTATTTGTGTGGACATCCGCTATGTGATGTTTGTAATTGACAAAGTGGGCGGAGCAGGCTATCTGCTTGATGAGATGATGATTATTGAGTGATGAGATGCTAAATAATTAGTGATTAATTAACATCAACTCCAATTTTTGAAATATTCGGGCGACAGTGAAACTGTCAAAAAGAACGAATAGCACGAAATTTAAAGTCAGTATAATCTTTTACCCGTTCAGACTGAAATCCATTGCTAAAATGTTGATACCAGGCATTTTTATAATCATATTCGGTTGAACTCCAATACCCCTTGGAAGAATCAAACCCACCGATTATATCTTGGTTTTTATAAAGTTCATTTAATTCATTTTTACTGGGTAGATACCAATCAGAATATCCATCAAGTTCAAAAACATGGCATAAATAAGCAGCATAATTTCCGGTTCCATACTGCCCTCCTCCGTGAATATCTATTATTTTAGTAGTATTGCTTTGCCCTGTTCCAATTGCTGTACCAGTTGCTCCGGTAACAAGATATGCTGCAGGGATACCATTATTCCACTTGACTGTATAGGCATGATCGCTTGGCGCTGCAATTAAACCATGAACACCCGTGTTGTCAACGTATGCAATGATACCACCTTGATATTTTTCACCTACCGCAATTTTTTTAGTTGTTAAAGTTACTTGTTCACCGTAAGCGGTTCCAGCATTATTTGTTGCATAAGCTCTTACATAATACAAAGTATTTGCAGAAAGATTTGCCATCTTAC
Organism: Lentimicrobiaceae bacterium; assembly: GCA_009776395.1. Taxonomy (GTDB): domain Bacteria; phylum Bacteroidota; class Bacteroidia; order Bacteroidales; family WCHB1-69; genus WRNX01. Next base: position 7,613 of record WRNX01000019.1, on the reverse strand, counting down.
TTGTAAAACTACCTGTTCCTGTACCATTAATCGTTTTATTATCATTAATTGTAGGATTTTGAGATGTACTCCAACAAACACCCCGCGCCGTAACAGAACTATTGCCATCACTTATGACAGTTCCTCCACAATCTGCAGTTGAAACTGTTATATTAGTTACATTTTCAGTTGTTACTTCCGCTAAATTTGATGATGATGCTGTAAAAGAGAGTTGTTCCCCGTAGGCTGTTCCAATTTCATTAGTAGCATACGCCCGTACATAATAATTCGTATTGGATGTTAGTCCTGTTATATTACTTGTGAAGTTTCCGATTCCAGAACCATCTATGGTTTTTTGGTCATTTATTGTTGGATTTTGTGAAGTACTCCAGCAAACACCCCGTGCCGTAACTAAACTGTTTCCATGATCTGTAACGTTTCCTCCGGAAGTAGCAGTGGTAGATGTAATATTTGTTACTTCAGCAGTTGATAATTTTGGTAATGCAGCAGGAGCAAACGTAATAGCATCTATATATACAACAGCGCCATTAACCTCCCATCTAAAAGAATGTGTTCCTTTATTAAAAGTATAGACCCATTTTTTCCAGCTATCTGCCTGATCCTCTGAAAACGCTTGTGCTTTTACATTATCAATAAACAAATCAAAACTGCTGCCATAAGTAAAAAATTCAACATAGCCTGTATTGTTTATCGTTTTATTTGTTATGACTGAAGCAATAGGATTGTTTGACCTCAGAGAGTAATTGTCATCGTATCCCATTGCCACATCTACCTCCCATGTATTTGTTTTCCAACTAACAGGAATAACTCCACTCGTAAATGTAACAAAATTAGGACTTTCTGTTTCATTTCCGCCATCGCCAATATTTACAGTAATTGAGGCTTCTGTCTGTGCAGCTTCGTTGTCAATGGCTACCGCTTTAATGGTATGTTTTCCTTGAGTTAAAACCGCAGAAGGAATGGTAGCCATATATGGCTCTGTTACGGCAGCGCCGTATTGTAAATTATCAAAATACACATTTACCGTAACAATAGAACCATCAGGGTCTTTGGCATTTACATTAACGATAATATCATCAGTAATTGAAAGTTCTGCGCCATCTTTTGGAGAGATGATTGTACATGTAGGCGGCTTGTTTTTTTTGCAACCGCTCATTACGATAAGCATTGATAATGCTAATAAAAGAAGTAGTTTTTTCATACGAATTATAATTTTTAAATTTATTTATTTTTTACTTTTTCTTCGGTTGTTATAATTTTTTTTATTCAGCGGCAAATTAACATAAAATTATCTGAATTACATAGGCAGGTTAAATTAGATTTGAGAAATTAATTATTAACGATTTAATCCAATTGTCCGAATACTTTTTTCAGCAAATCGGTTACTCGTGCATTGACATCTGTTCTAATTTTTACTTCTTCGTCTCCAATTTTTACATACACACCATCTAATGCCTTTTGCGTGGTATAAAGCGCCAGATTTGTTTCTATCGGATCCAATTTAACCAAAGGGATAGCGGCAACTGTGTTATAACAATTGGTAAAATTTTTCCATACATCTTGCGCAGAAGTATTGAGTACAATTTTTTTGTTGAGCGCATCTTCAATCACTGAACGACATACATTACATAAGGGTTGGTAAGTTTTTCCTCTAAGGTAATCAGTAGCAGCAATTTCATTGGATGAAAAAAGGATAGATTTTGCATCTTGAATAGTCATATCTGTAATTGCATCAACCACAATAGGAATAACCCCTTCAATGGAGGCTTCGGCTGCACGATTGATGGTAAGAACCAACTGATTTTCAATTTCTTTTATTACTGTTCCAAAACCAGGAACGGCAGAAATCTGTTTTACAATAGTAGCCACATCTTCGGGCAGCAAGATTTTCACTGCTTGATCTAAAAGGAATCCATCTTCTTTATTTAAAGTATTTAAAGCATATTTTGATCCAAATTCTAATGCTGATTTCAATCCGGCAGCAATCTCGCTGTCTGATAATTGAAATTCATCGCAACTAAATAATAAAAAAAATGCGAAAAACAGGGGGATCTTTTTGATAAATTTCATAGAAATTAATGGTTAGTGATTAAGTATTATAAACTCTTTATTATCCAAAAAATTGTGAAAAGATTTCAAAAAAAAAAAAATTACGATTTTTTACCGTTCAAACGGAACCCTGAAATTTACCTTAAACGAAAAATTGTCTATTGTTTTATACTGAGGTTTTGGGAGATAGTATTCTCCATAACGAACAAAAGCCCCTATCCCAAAAGAGAGCAACCCCTTGATTACCAAAAGATCATTAATCATCAACCCCGATTCAAAGTAGCCTTTTTCCATGGTCTTGTAATTAATTCCAAAATGGATCTCGGGATTTTTCAATCCACCAAAACCAATCCCCTGACAAACAACGATTCGTGGCGAAAACTTTTTGTTTTGCGTCATCCTTCCAAAATTGTGGCGAATAAAAAGAGTTACATATTTATCGGAAAGAAACTCATCGGCGCGCATGGTGCCGAAGTGATCCGCTCCATCCAAGCCAATTGGGTAATATCCGGCACGTTGGTTGAGAAGCAACGGGCAAGGTAATGCCCGATCTACAATTCCCGCAAAAACAGTGATGTTGGTAAAACCTAATATTTTCCAATTTTTTCTGTACGTCACTTTTAAGTCTATTCTATTATAATTAAAACCACTGTTAATCACTCCTTTGATTCCTCTTGTGTATTGGGCAATAATCACAGGAAATGGTGAAACGGAATAGTAATAGTATTTATCTGCCCCCCAATATTTTTCTTGAAACGCTAACCGCGCCCCAACTTTAACATAAAAATCATCAAAAGTGTACGGCAAAAGGGCATCGTTAGATGTCCGGTCTTGAAAATTATAGTTAAAAAGTGTTTTATTTGTGCTGTAAAACGAAGAAATATAACCGGTTAACCAACGGGTAATTTTACTTTGCACCGTAACACCTATTGCATTACTTCGGTAAAAATGTTCAAACAGCCAACTTCGGTAAAATTCCCCTGAAAACAGAGTATAATCCCTATTGAAATAATGGGTCTCGCCACTCTCTATCAAATTGGAATAATATTGAAAAGTAATTTTACAATCTCTTGACCGAATGATATTAAAGCCTAATTCACCGCCCCATTTCCATTTCTTGTCTTTAAATCCATAACCAAAAAAACCTCCAAAATTTACAACTTTACTCAAACGATCATTGGTGTAAACGCCCAACCCGAGACGAACCGTTTCGGTTGAGTTAAAAAAGATAAGTTGCGTAATATCAAAATTGAGTATAGAAAAAGGAATTTTTCCAGTAGTGATAATTTTCAAAGATTCTAATTTTTTGTCAAGTTTAAATGGCTCCGCTATTGAATCTATTAAAATTAGCGTGTTCTTTTCCTGATCTGTAATGGGAGTAGGGCGGTAAGTTTCCAATAATTTTTCCTGGGTAATTTCATCTTCCAAATCTTCATCAATATCTGCAAAACCAAAATCTCTGGCACGCAACCGAGTGTCATAATCTATTTCTGTAATCCTCTTTTCAGAGATAATAACAGGTTGTACAAAATGCATACTGTCTTGTCTTATCTCAATAAATGAAGGTTCAACCCGCACAAACATATTTTTTAAAAACCATGTATGATTCAGTTGGCTTTCATATTCCTGTATCAAACTAAACTTCATGCCAAATGCTTTTTCAAAAGGTTCAACCTCAATCTTATTAAAAGCATAATTACGGGAAGAAATCCATATCTTTCCTGTAAGTGATTTAAAATGTGCATTTTTCTTTGGTTTAAAGGAAATTACAAAAAGAGTATCCTCATTTTGTATGATTTTTTCCTCCAAACGAAAATCGTAAATAGTTATAGCGCTTACAGATATGGGGTTAATATAAGGAGATTCTATAATTTCAATAATATCATTTTGATAAAAATTCACGGTTTGCAATTTTGCCAAATAGATAGAAACAATAGGGTCTTTTAGTCCTGCGGTACGGTGTGCAACCACTTTTTCGGATAAAGTGGCAGGTTTTTTAAAATAATTTTTGGTAACCGATTCCATAAAAAAGAGGTGATGTTTTTCAAAAAACTCCACTGTTCTTAAATAACTTGAATCTTTTTTTGAAAGTGTAACCGTATCAGCGCTCAAAGAATCAGTTAATTGTAATACTGTATTTATTTTTAAACTATCATTTCCAAAATCTCCTGTAAAGAGCATTTTTTGATAGGAAGTGTAAGTAAAGTGTGGGTTTGCAAACTGCCCATTTTCATTTCTACTTTGAATTGCTTTTTTAATGATGGGGATAGCGGGATTATGTTTCGTTTTGACCTCCACTTCACGAAGTATTCCTCTCAAAGTATCAAGAGTTTGCGAGTATGAAATTCCCAGAAAGAGCGTATAAAAAAGTAAAAAAATTGATATTTTTTTCAACATATTAACAAACAGTTACAGAAACTTTATTATAATTTTTCCAACAACAATTTTACTTCCTCTTCTGTATCTGTTAATTTTTTCTTACAAATATTAATTAATAGCGTGGCTCTTTTAATTATTTCTGCCAATTCATCTACTGATATTTCTGCATTTTCCATTTTGCGGACTAATAGTTGCAGTTCCTCAAAAGCATCCTGATAAGTTTTTGTTTCTTTCATTATCTATGGAATTATTAATTTAGCAAATTTTAAAAGCAGAGTTTTATTTCCCACAGAGTCGAAATCTACGATGGCTTTTTTATCCAACCCTTCGCCGTCTGTTTGGAATACTCTTCCATAACCAAATTTATCGTGATAAACTCTGAGTCCCACGTAAATTTGATCCGCTCGCGCTTCTTTTCCTACATTTTGTTTTGTTTTTTGTTCACTACCATGCCGTTTATGATGTACGGCTTCGTTAATCGGAATGAAGTTTGACGGCGTTACTTCATTCTTATCGGAAATACAGATATTGCGTCCCATAGATGCTTTTTGTGTTTTATGAATATATTTATCAGGAATTTCATGTAAAAAACGGCTCTCTTCGCAAAACTGCAAACTACCAAACCGGTATCGGGTTTGTGCCGAAGTTATGGTAAGTTTTTTTCTTGCTCTTGTAATGGCTACATAAAACAAGCGGCGCTCCTCTTCCAATTCTGCCCGCGTACCCAAACTCATTGAGGAGGGAAAAAGATTCTCTTCCAATCCGGTAACATACACATAATCAAACTCTAAACCCTTTGCCGAGTGAATGGTCATCAATTTTACCCTGTCTTGTTGCTCCTCTTTCTTTTGATCATCGTCGGTTAATAATGAGATACTTTCAACAAATCTATCTAACGATGGAAAATAATCGGTAATAATTTCGCCGGTTTGTTCATTTATCAACGATTCCGGTTCTTTTTCAGTAAACTCTTTCATAGAATCTAATAAAGATTCTACATTTTGCAAGCGGTCAATTTCCGATTTATCCGCATTCAACTCTTGCATAATACCGGTAGTCATCACAATATGTTTGCCCAATTCGTAAGCGTCTTTTTTAGTAATCAAAGTAGAATAACTTTTAATTCTACTGGCAAAATCTTGCAAGCGTGCTTTGGTGGGCGCATTCACATCTAAAAAATAGCGATCAGGATTTTCTACCACATTCCAAATCTGTGTTTTTTGTTCGTGGGCGCACACCACAATTTTGTCTATCGTAGTAGCGCCGATACCGCGCATGGGATAATTAATAACTCTTCGCAACGATTCTTCATCACAATGATTAATTGCCAAACGAAAATAGGCTAATACGTCTTTTATCTCTTTCCGTTTGTAAAAAGAGATTCCTCCATAAATAATATATGGGATATTTTTTTTGATGAATGCTTCCTCTAAAGCTCTTGATTGGGCGTTGGTTCTATATAAAACTGCAAAATGGGAATTGTTTTTTTGAAAATTTTGTTTGGTTTCAAAGATGGAGTGCGCTACGGCTTGGGCTTCATCATAATCGCTGTTAGTTTTAAAAATTTCAATTTTATGCCCCTCCTCGTTTTCGGTCCAAACCTCTTTATGCAATTGATCCTGATTGTACTTAATTACCGCATTTGCTGCATTTACAATATGTTGAGTAGATCGGTAATTTTGTTCTAATTTAAAAGTTTTGGTTTCGGGATAATCTTTTTTAAAATTGAGAATATTTTGGATGTTTGCGCCGCGAAATGCGTAAATACTTTGTGCATCGTCTCCTACTACGCAAATATTGTGATGCGCTGCCGCCAACTTTTTCACAATCAAATACTGCGCAAAATTAGTATCCTGATACTCATCTACTAAAATATATTGAAATCGGTTTTGATATTTATGCAGAACATCCGGAAAATCGCGCAACAACAGATTCATAAAGTACAACAGGTCATCGAAATCCATAGCGTTAGAGTTTTTTAAACGGGTGTTGTAGCGTTTAAAAATTTCAGCGATATAAGGTTTTCCGCTAATTCTGTCGGCTTCAATAATTTCAGGGCTTTGCGCATACTCGTTTGCTGAGAGCAGACTTGATTTTGCGGAAGATATTCGGTGCAACACGTGGCTTGCGACGTAGGTTTTGGGATCTAAATTCATCTCTTTCACAATACTTTTGAGCAGATTTTTAGCATCATCTGTATCATAAATAGTGATATTTCTCATGAAGCCCAATTTTTCGTATTCAATTTGAATAATTCTGTTAAAAACGCCGTGAAAAGTTCCCATCATTACGGCTTTGGCGTTAGAATCTCCGACAATTTGGAAAATTCTTTCTCTCATTTCGGCAGCGGCTTTGTTGGTAAAAGTGAGGGCTAATATGCGGTAGGGGTTAATTCCTTGCGTAAGCATGTATGCAATGCGGTAAGTAAGTGCGCGCGTTTTGCCGGATCCTGCGCCGGCAATCACCATAACAGGACCCTCAATTTGCATCACGGCAGCGCGTTGCGAATCGTTGAGTGAAGAGAGAATTTGTTGTTCGGCAGTCATAAATATAGATGTGAGAATGAGTAGAAAAGAATACTAAATAAAAATGTGGCAAAGATAAAAAAGAATTTATTCAGCATATATAATATTTAATCTTTTTTTCTGGCACGAAATTTGTACAATATTTGTTCAAAATTTATGTTAATTCATTTATCAATTTAATCTTAAAAAATAAAATCATTATGAAAGTAAACATTAAACCACTACAAGACAGAGTTTTAGTTGCTCCTGCAGAGGCTGAACAAAAAACCGCAGGCGGAATCATTATCCCAGACACCGCCAAAGAAAAACCACAAAAAGGTACAGTTGTAGCCGTCGGACCCGGCAAAAAAGATGAACCCATGACCGTGAAAGTGGGAGACACCGTATTGTACGGAAAATACTCAGGAACTGAGTTTCAACTTGACGGCGAAACCTATCTCATCATGAAAGAAAGCGACATCTACGCAATCGTGTAATTTAGTTACGAGTTACAAGTTACGAGTTACGAGTTACATATTAAACATTAATCATTAAACACTAATCACTAAACATTATATTATTATGGCAAAGAAAATTGTATATGAATGGGAAGCACGCGAAGGATTAAAAAAAGGCGTGGACGCATTAACCAATGCAGTAAAAGTTACCTTAGGTCCCAAA
>WRNX01000018.1 GCA_009776395.1 Lentimicrobiaceae bacterium | reverse complement strand
CCGTTGGGGATATAGATTTGCAGTTTCTCTTCGCGTTCTTTTACATCTTCGTTCAACAGTTTGTCGTAGGCATTCAAACGCGCTTTCCCTTTCGACTGCCGTGCTTTTGGTGACATCCGCACCCATTCCAACTCGCGCTCCAACGTTTTCATACGTTTCGATTCCTGTTTTTCTTCCTGCGCCAAACGTTGTGTTTTTTGTTCCAACCACGAAGAATAGTTACCTTGCCAGGGGATTCCTTCTCCCCTATCCAATTCCAAAATCCAGCCGGCAACGTTATCTAAAAAGTATCTATCGTGCGTTACGGCAATTACTGTGCCTTTGTACTGTTGAAGGTGCATTTCCAACCATTCCACCGATTCGGCGTCCAAGTGGTTGGTAGGCTCATCCAACAGCAAAATATCCGGTTCCGAAAGCAACAGGCGGCACAATGCCACGCGACGGCGTTCTCCACCCGACAGATTTTTTATCGGTGTATCTGCTTCCGGACAACGCAGGGCATCCATCGCGCGCTCCAATTTGCTGTCCAACTCCCACGCATCGTACTGTTCAATCAGTTCCGTCAGTTCGCCTTGACGTTCAATCAGTTTGGTCATTTCATCATCGGTCATCTCTTCCATAAATTTCATGTTTACGGCATCATATTCGGAAAGAATATCCACAACTTTTTGCACGCCCTGTTTCACAACGTCAATAACGGTAAGGGTATCGTCCATTTCGGGTTCTTGTGCCAAGTAACCCACAGAATAGCCGGGAGAGAAAACCACTTCCCCCTGAAACGACTTGTCCACGCCGGCAATAATCTTCAATAGAGAAGATTTTCCTGCGCCGTTCAATCCTAACACGCCAATTTTTGCACCGTAATAAAATGACAGGTAGATGTTTTTTAATACTTGTTTTTGAGGAGGGTAAACCTTACTGACGTTTACCATTGAGAAGATAATTTTTTTGTCGTCTATCATAATAATTGTAATTATTATCTGTAATTTATTTTGACTACAAAGAAACATGAAATTTTTAAATTACACACAGACTAAAAATGTTCTTCAAAAATTCATAGTGGAAAAAATACATGAATTTTTGAGAATAATATTATTAAAAAAAGCATATTTTTGTCTTCTCAAAAAGCCTCAGTTTTCTCATCATCTAATTATCTCATTACTACATCATTTGGGGTCGTTTGGTTTTGACAGCATGGATGTAAATTTGTAAGCATGTCGGAAGTTGTGAGATGGTTCCGTTAAAAACTAACTCTCGTAGCCAATAACTGGCAACTCTTATGCAATCGCTGCTTAACAGCCGCGATCCCGACGCATAAACCAGGTTTATCGCCTCGGGTGTTTCCCCGAAAGCTTTGCTTTTCGGCGTTCGGTACGAAGCATCGTAAATGAAAAGATAGCCAATGCACGCTTCATTGCAAAGGTGAAGTTTTTGAAGATAAGCGAAAGCGCAGTTTGCCGAGTACTTTTCTTTCGCCGACAAATAAACTCAGGCTAAACATGTAGAAAGCATCTTTGCAACACGTTTGGACGCGGGTTCGACTCCCGCCGGCTCCACAAAATTTCTTTACCATGCATTCCATCTGTTTCCATTTTCAAGTAAATCAACCCTACATTCTTCGTACCTATCGCTTTTTTGATATTAATCAAAAACATGATTACTTTGATAGATACCAAAATAATTATTGGATAAATAGGTTGGCTGAGAGAAGCTATCTGCCTGCAAACCAAATGATACTGAACATTATTGAAAAATACAATAGTGAAGTGGCTTTCAGTTTCAGTATTTCAGGTACTACCATCCAATTATTTAAAGATTACTGCCCCGAAGTAATTGAAAGTTTTAAAAAACTTATTGAAACAGGATGTGTAGAAATTACAGGAAATACTTTTTCACACAGTTTAGCCGCACTCAATAATAAAACCACTTTTGTAGAACAAGTGAAATTGCAGGAAAATTTGTTGTGGGAAACTTTTGGAATAAAACCCGTTACTTTTTGTAATACGGAAATTATCTATTCTGATGAGATAGGTGAATGGTTGTATGAACTAGGGTATCAGGTTGTATTAACAGAAGGCGCAAAGCATATTTTAGGATGGAAAAATCCGTGTTATCTGTATTGCAACCCTTTTCAAACTGAACAAAAACTATTATTAAGAAGTTACAATCTTTGTGATGACATCACGTTACGATTTTCAGATAAATCGTGGAGCGAATACCCACTCACTGCAGAAAAATATATTCAATTTTTAAGCGGTATTGCATCAGATGCACCCTTTATTAATCTTTTTTTCGATTACGAAACGATTGGAGATTACCATACCAAAGAGTCGGGTATTTTCGATTTCTTTCAGGTGCTTTTTTCACAATTGGTTGAATCTGAAAAGTTCAAATTAATTACTCCAAGAGAAGTATTGAATTCTAAAGAGCAACCAGCTACAATGCACACGCCTTGGGCTATCTCTTGTTCCGGAGATGAAAAAGATATTAGTGAGTGGTTAGGAAACGAATTGCAACAGGAAGCGTTTGCGCAACTTTACAAATTAGAACCACTCTATTTAAAATCTGAAAATGAAGATGCTAAGCAAGCATGGCTACGGTTACAAAACGCACTTTACTATAATTTTATGGGAACAAAATGGTTTCCTCAAAATGTAGTAAAAAAACATTTTGAAGTATATCCTTCTCCTTACCAAGCATTTATTAATTATATGAATGTGTTGAATGATATACAATTACAATTATAAATTATTTACTTTAATTCTTGCTCCAATTGTTTCCACACATTTTGCGCCTAATGTAGAAGCTAAATTACCTGATTGGTCAATGGTGTAGTTGTTGATTAATCCGTATAAAAAACCTGCGGCAAAGATGTCTCCTGCTCCTGTAGTATCTCTGCAATTTGCTTTGATGGCTGGAATGATAGCTGTTTCTCCGTTTACTTTAGCTATCGACCCTTTTGCTCCTAACTTTATAACTGAAATAGGGCAGTAGGATGATAAAATTTCTAATGCTTCCCTCTCTTTTTTTCCGGTAAAAGCAAATGCCTCATCTTCATTAGCAAAAATAATGTTTACATAACTGCGAATGATTTCTTCCATTAATGGGCGCTTTACTTCTACCAGATTATAACTTGCCATATCCATGGATATTTTCAATCCACACTTTTTTGCCAACTTGCAGATATTCAAAATCAAATCTTCATTATAAATGAGATATCCCTCCACATGAATGATGTCGTACATTGAAAAGACTGATTTAAGTAACTCATTTGAATTTTGCGTGGCAGCGGCTCCAAGGTATGTAGCAAAAGTACGCTCTCCATCTTTGGTAATGAAAGTTGTAGCAATTCCTGTGTCAATTTGGGAATAAGAAAGATAAGTTATTACGCCAGCATTTTCCATATCCTTTTGAAAAAAATATCCCATTTCATCTTTTCCAATTTTTCCAATATAGCCAACAGGTACTCCTAATTGAGCTAACCCGTAAATAGTATTAGAGGTTGAGCCTCCTGACGCTACTTTTTGCTTCATCCCTTCAATTTCTTTGTGAATTTTGTTTTTAATATCAATACTTATCATCTCCATTCCTCCTTTTTTTAATCCAAATTTACTCAACAAAGAATCATCTTGTGTTTTTACAATTACATCCACTAATGCATTCCCGATACCAAGAATTTTTTTCATATTGCAATTTTTTTTCAAAAATTTAATAAAAATAGAAGTAACAAATAATATAACAAATTTTTTATTTGAAATTATTCATTAATTCAACAACATCATCATCTTTTTCTTGCCACCCTCTTCATTACCAGATTTTTTTGAGCCCATGGCGAATAGCGTGCGGAGGGCATATCAATAGTAATTACTTCACTCTCTTCGTCTCTGTATTCATTCAAATAATAATGCATCGCCATAGTAACTGCAGCCAATTTTTCACTGTCAAAATCTTCTCCTTTCTCTTTTTTTCCCTGCATAGTTATCTCTTTTGTAGAAGTTTCTAACTGTTTCTTAGGCTTTCGATTAGACCATTTTCCAAAAATTTTCATAATAATATAAATGATAAACAGGGCGCCAAAAACTACCGACATAGCAATAATAGCCATATTCATTCCAATAGGGTCATGTTGTTTCATTATATCCGATTTCGTCTCACTTTGTTCATGGTGGTTGGTAGATCCTGGAGTAAAATGCGCTAAAAAAGTTTTTTCATAAATAATTTTACCATCTTCATCTGTTTCTTCTCCATAATCATACCGGTATCCATAAGATTGTGAGGAAGGTCTTAATGCATCAGGAAAATCAAAAAGATGAATCAGTTTTTTCCCACTTGAACTTATTAACGCTACATAATTAGAAGCAGATGCTTCGCGTGGGTCAAAATTGGTGTGAAAAGGACCAAGTGTGGGCGAATTATCCAAATAAAAAATTAGAAATCCACGTTCAGAGATTAATGTTTTAGGATCTCCCTTAGGAATTTTGTACCATTCTTTTGAAATAATTCCTTGTGCCAATCCAGAAGTATCGTTGGTTAAATAACATTCTGCAATATTAACGCTATTATAAGAGGTATTAAATATCTCTATCCATGGAACGTGCCGTCCATATTCATCTGCCAAATTATGTTCATCTTCATTATTGATAAACATTTCATTGATACGAAGATCGGTAATTTGTTGGGCAAAACAAGGCAGAAAGTAGAAAGCAAAAAGCAGAAAACAAACTGCGCTACGATTGAAACTTGGAACTTGTAACTTGTAACTCATAAAATTAAATTTTGAATTTATAAACTTAAAATCTTAAACTTACAACGGCAAGTTGTCGTGTTTTTTTGCAGGATTTTCCAATCGTTTATTTCTTAACGATTCTAAAGCGCGAATGACGCGGAAGCGCGTATTGCGCGGTTCAATCACATCATCAATATAGCCGTAGCGCGCCGCTATATACGGATTGGCAAATGCGTCTCTGTATTCGGTTTCTTTTTCGGCAATATATTCTGCCTGTTTTTCTTTATCTTCAATAGCGGCGATCTCTTTACCCATAAGAATTTCTACGGCTCCTTTTTCCCCCATAACGGCAATTTCGGCGGTAGGCCATGCGTAGTTAATATCTCCGCGCAAGTGTTTGGAACTCATCACACAATATGCGCCGCCATAGTTTTTCCTTAAAATTACGGTTACTTTTGGAACGGTAGCTTCGCCGTAGGCATACATTAATTTAGCGCCATGAAGGATCAATGCGCCATACTCTTGTTGCGTTCCCGGCAAAAATCCCGGAACATCTACCAAGGTTACCAACGGGATATTAAAAGCATCGCAAAAACGAATAAAACGAGCGCCTTTCCGTGAGGAATTGATGTCTAATACGCCTGCCAAATATTTGGGTTGGTTGGCAACTACTCCTACCGAAATTCCATTGAAACGCGCAAAACCAACCATAATGTTTTTTGCAAAATTTTCATGTATCTCAAAAAATTCACCATCATCTACAATACTTAAAATAACATCTTTTACATCGTAAGGTTTGTTGGGGTTGTCAGGAATAATTTGATTTAAAGAATCTTCCAAACGATTTATGGGATCATTTGTGGCTTTAAAGGGAGGTTCTTCCATATTATTGGAAGGTACATAGCCCAACAGTTTTCGAATTTGCGCAATTCCAATTTCTTCGTTATCTACTGCAAAATGTGCTACTCCCGATTTGGTTGAATGTACTGATGCGCCGCCCAGATCTTCTACGGTAACATCCTCATTGGTAACGGTTTTTACTACTTTTGGACCGGTAACAAACATATAACTGGTGTTTTTCACCATCATGATAAAGTCGGTAAGTGCAGGCGAATATACTGCTCCACCTGCACAGGGGCCGAAGATGGCAGATATTTGAGGAATAACTCCGGAAGCCAGAATGTTGCGTTGAAATATTTCGGAATAGCCGGCTAAACTGTTTACCCCTTCTTGAATACGTGCGCCGCCGGAGTCGTTAAAACCAACTACGGGCGCACCCATCTTCATTGCCTGATCTAATACTTTGCAAATTTTGTTAGAAACGGTTTCTGATAGTGAGCCGCCAAATGTAGTAAAGTCTTGTGAATACACATACACCAAACGTCCCTCTACGGTGCCATAACCTGTTACTACGCCATCCGAAAGATATTTCTCTTTTTCCAATCCAAAGTTTGTGCAGCGGTGCGTAACAAACATATCAAACTCTTCAAAACTGCCTTCGTCCAAAAACATGAGGATTCGCTCGCGTGCTGTGAATTTACCTTGTGCATGTTGTTTGGCTATACGTTTTTCGCCGCCTCCCAAACGTGCGGTCTCTCGCAACTTTAAGAGGTCATTAATTTTTTCTTGCATTGTCATATTGTGCTGATATTAAATTAAATAAACTTATTTTTTTTAAAAAATTAGGTGGTGCAAAAGTATATTAATTCTTAAATAAATCCAAACATGAAAAATAAATAGGATATTTGCACTCTATTAATTATACATGAAGCGGCTTATCTCTTTATTATTTTTTCCATTTAGGTCAGTTGGAAACATTATTTTTCTGATTAGAAATTTGAAAACAGCGAAACATTTATCGCTTTTGTTTGATAATGAACATAGTATTCATTTTAAAGATGAAAAAGGAATTTTGCGTTTGGTTATCCCTTTTAATAATCTATATTACATTGAATCATTAGATAATTACGTGAATATTTTTTATAAAAACAAAGAACAAATTGAACATTTAATATTGAGAAAAAGCCTAAAAAGTATTGAAGAGGAATATTCAGATTTTCCATTAGTGCGATGTCACAGGTCGTTTGTTGTGAATATAAAAAAAGTAAAAGTACTGCGAAAAGAAAAAGAAGGTACTTCCTTAGGATTCGATCATTTAGGATTAATTGATCTGCCTGTCTCTAAAACCTATTTTGAAAATGTGAAAGGGAGTTTCAATTAGTTGCGCAATCTGTTTCGATAATTCCAAATGGTATCACTTTCAAAATTAATTATTGTATCAAAATTATAAGGTATTATTGGAGCTTTTATACCTTGTTCCCATATAACGTTACCTGTAAGAACAAAAGCTTCATCCCACAAATTCGCATCTATAAACTTTTGTAATGTTTTCTGCCCTCCTTCCACAATCAAAGATTGAATATTTTTTTGATAGAGGTTATCTACAATTTCTTCAATATTTCTACTTAATATTGAAAATGATTGTTCTATTTTCGGCTGTATTTGGGTATCGCATAAAAGGAAACGTTTAGGTTGGTTGGAGCCGTAGAAACGATTTGAAAGTTGAGGGTTGTCATTTATATAAGTATTGTACCCTATCAAAATTGCTTGCTCTTCGTTGCGCTGTTTATGCGTCCAAACACGAACGGAATCATTTGTAATCCAGTTAGTTGTAGTACTGTTTTTAACGTTCAAGCGGTGAATAATATCTATAAGTCCGTTTTTTGTCTGTGCCCATTTGAGAAAGATGTAAGGACGTTTTTTGGCATGAAAAGTAATAAATCTTTTGTTCAAGATCAAGCATTCCGCATTGAGTACATCTTCAACCACTTCAATACCGTTGTTTTTAAGAAGTTCTATTCCGCGCCCATTCACTTTTGGATTTGGGTCTCTCATTCCTACCACTACTTTTGGAATATTATTATCAATAATAGAAAAAGCACAAGGCGGATTTTTGCCTATGTGTGAACAAGGTTCTAAGTTTACGTAAAGTGTTGATTTTTTTAGTAATTCTTTATCTAATACTTTGTGAATGGCATTTATTTCGGCATGAGGCGTACCATATTGTTGGTGAAATCCTTCTCCAATAATATGGTCATTATAAACGATAACAGCACCAACCAAAGGATTAGGATGTACTTTTCCCAGTCCTAGCGCCGCTAATTGTATAGCGCGACTCATCCATAATTCTTCAACATTCATTTTTTAAAAAAATATGAAAAGGGTTGAAATTGCCTTTCAAATTGAAATAATTGGACTGTGTAAATTTCACTGGTATCTTCATTAAAAGTTGCATAACAACGATCTTTGTTAATTTCTGCATAGGAATTGTCTATTAATTCATCATCCTCATACAACGATCCTGTATTAAATAAATAATACACTTTCATTGTAGTTGTTTGATTATTAATATCTGTAACGGATACTACTTTAAAACAGTAAAGACTAAGAATAGAGTCTTTTAATGAATTTGAAATATTGGGAAGATACATTTCGTAATATTTTTCTCTAAATTCTGATAACATATTAATTATCCGTGTTGTATCGTAATCAGAAACAACATTATTTTGAAAATCAAATAATGCAAAAGTACGTGTGCCTGTTTTTTCAACGCAGAATGAGTTTTCTGTATTTTTTATATCTAAAAATGAGGCTTTTTGAATGTGAGTAAGTTTTGTTGAAAAAATACGTTTTGAGTACCAATCAATAGATTTCGGTGAAAATTGAGGAGTAATATACCCTCTGAAACCTGGCTTATACACAATATAGGGGTCAGGCATTCCTTCAATTGAAGCAAAAGATCCTAAATTATTTTGTGTTGCATCTCCCAGATAATAGGTTTTTGCCAAGCGTTCTTTATTAAAACAATGATACCCAAATAATTTGAATAAGGGTTTGGTTTCATAGATTTCTACTTTTGTTGAAGATACTGCAAGCATTTCAATAATACTTCGTTGTGCAGGTTTTGCAATGGGTTGCGCAACCCGAATAGCAGCTATTGTAACAAGTAAATCTTTAATTTTAAGGGGAGATGCTTGCTTGGAATAATCTACCATCCAACCTTCTTTCGTTTTTGCCAATAAAACTTTTTCTCCAAACATATCTGCAATAAAAATTTTTGTGACCACAGAAGTATCTTTAATAGCAAAAATTGTTGATATTTTTTTGGAGTCCATTGATTTACAAAAAGCACCTTTTTGATAACTAATTACAAGAATAGATAAAATAGCCAAAAAAGATGCAATAACTAAATATTTTTTTTGTCTTTGCATAATTGTGTGTTTTTTTGAGCGGCAAATGTACATCATTTTTACTAATTTTGCCAAAAAAAAAAGATGAATAAAAACAATGTAAAAATTGATCCAATTTTTAGGTATTATCTTTCCAATGGATTTAAACATTCTTTACAAGCCGTTGCTGCATCTGTAGGTATTTCAAAAAAAACTTTGTTTAATAGATATATATCAAAAGTTAATTTAGAACGTAGTTTGATAGAATACTGGCAAAAAAAAACATGTGATAGGTTTTTAATCCGAACGGAATTTTCTAATAACGCTGTGGAAAAATTGTTGATGTTTCTATTTGAATTACAATACTGTAAAAAAAATGAATTCTTTTTTTTTCAAAAAAATCAAGAGGCGTTTATCGAACAATATGAACATGAAAGCCCATTTATTGAACAGTTGGAAAAAATAATTAAATTGGGAATTAAAGAAGAACTATTTAGAATAGATACCGACATAAAAGTTTTTGCTTATTTTTTTATTTTTAATACTTTGTTCCTTTTGTTGAGTGATAGATTTCTATACACAGAATATATTCCCTTTCTTTTTGCTCCAATTCTTTCAGAGACCGGAAAAATTGTTTTTTTCGAAGTCGATATTGAACAATTTTTTAAACAAAATTAAAAATTACTTCACAGCAATGGTTTCAATTTCAATCAATACATTAAGCGGTAATGTTTTTACAGCAAATGCTGCACGTGCAGGTGGCGCTGTTGAATAATATTTTCCGTAAATTTCATTCATTACCTTAAAGTTTGCCATATCGCTCAATAAACAAGTTGATTTTACAACGTGTTCATATCCATAACCTGCAAAATTTAAAATGGCACCAATATTTTTCATTACTTGCTCTGTTTGGTCTTCAATACTTTCCGGAATTTGTCCTGTTTCAGGTACTATTGGGATTTGCCCTGAAATAAACAACATTCCATTTATTTCAATGGCTTGACTGTACGGTCCAATAGCTTTTGGTGCTTGATCAGTGTGGATAATTTTTTTCATATTTATTTTGACTTAATTGAAAATGTAGAATTTTTTTTATTATATTAATTAAAATTCATTATCTTGTAATGATTCATAGAATAAGTTTCCACCTGTATCACTTCTTTGGTTTCCATATCAAGTAAATAGGCAACTACGCTGCATTGATTGATATTAACAGGAACAAAAGAATAGGGAAAACTGTTTCCATAGTTTAATTTAAAGGTGGTAGAATATTTTAACTGTTCATCCACCTTACCCGTTGAAGTGAGTTTTATACCGTAATTTCCTTTGAAGCCTGCACGCAGCATGTGGTTATGCTCATAGTCAAGAATATAATTACTGCCATCTATTTGTCCTGAAATAATACTGTCTTGCTGCAACACCAAACAAAGTTGAACAGGATTGGGAATCTCTTTAATAATGGTAACACTTACCTTGGCTTCAATTTCATGTTTGGTTTCATCTACGTTACATATCAATTCAATACCTGCTCTCACATTATCTCTGTCAATGTTTTCAATCTCTTTTTTCCATTGGTTTCTATCAATGCCCCATCCTTGATTAATCAATCTTCTATTTATAGTTGCTTTGGGAAGTCCTGCAATATCAAAATCATCACAGAGTATATCTCCCATTGGGGTTTTATAGTCTTTGTTGAAATATTCGTTATTCATAGGATTGGCAAGGCTTGTACAATGAATGGCGGTAACAATAACAGTAGGGTCTTCATCCATAATGGTTTTCAAAATTGCTGCACCAGCAGGGCAATAGAGGCAAGTGTGTCCGGTATATTCTTCTACATAGATTTTTTGGACTACCGTTTTGACATATTCCGGATCCCAGTTTGTTACTTCAACAGGTAGAAGAATCTCGAAAACTTCCTGCGAGGTATCTATTTTGTTGCAGGAGAATACTGTAACTAATAATGCGGCTAAGAATAGGGTAAAGTTTTTCATTTTATGATTTTTTTTTTAGAATGTTGTAGTTACTGATAAACCTAATCCATACGATGCGGGGACGGTTCGGCAAACGCCTCCCACGCACAGAATCCCCGCACGGGTTTTGCCAAAATTGAGCGCAATACGGGTGGTGTTGTACACAAATGCCACCGCTGCATTAGGATAGTGCAATTTCTTCTCATTCCCAACATGCCACTGGTCGCTCAACGTGATAAACCATTTCGGCGAAATAGAATACTCCAACAACATGAAAATCCAACTGCCCTTATCTTTCTCTTCCAAATCGTTTTTCTTGGGAATAAATAAATATTGGTTTTCTAACCGCAACGCATGAATATCATTAATTTTACATGTTAGTTCAAACCCCACGTGATTTCCGTTAAGCATTCCGGGGTGACCTTGTAAAACCATATTGTAGTTAATATAATTGTACATCAGCATCAACTTCCAACTTTTTCCAAAGCGACGGGAAATATCAAAACCAATATCCTGATATAACAAATTTTTACCAAACGCAAAAAAATTGGAAGTGTAACCCTCTGTTCCTGTTATGTTTCCAATAGAATCTGAGAGAGGTACAAATGTTTTTTGCAGGTCATGAAATCGGGCGTAATTCACAGTGATGTCCGTTCCATATCTTCCTCCGATTTTTGTTTTTTTAGGAATTTGGTAATTTATTTGCGCTTGTGCGCCTATCTGTCCGTTGGGTTGGCTGGCGTAACTGTAGTTGCCCAACAATTGATACGAATATTGACGGTTAATGGCAGGAATGTAGTTGAGCATAAGGGCGGCAATCGCAGGGGACGCATCCCGTTGCGCACGAAAATCCATATTATCGGCACGCAAAAAAGAAGCCGATACTCCGAGTCCTTTCATGGAATAGGAAGCCGACACCAACAATGCCTCGCCTCGTTTATAGATATATTCGTTAGAAAGATTGGGATCGTTTACTTTTGAGGCATACTCTCCTTCCAAACGAAACCCTTTAATTCCAAAGTTCAGTCTTGTTGCCCAGGTGGCCACATTTTGTGGAATATTTTCCGATACAATCATCCCTTGACACTGTAAAACATTTATTTTATCGGTGGGCATAAAAACGACCTCGCCATATTTTTCTACATATTTATTATAAAAATCAGGGTATTGAAGCGTATCAATATAGATGTTGAACATTTTATCATCCGCTTTTTCAAATCTGCTCACAAAACTTCCTCCTACAGTTAGGGTAACACCGTTATCAGAAAGTTTGGGGATCATATCTGCCAGTGCTATTTCGCCGTCTAATCCGCGCACTTGATCATTTCGTTTTGTGTAGTCGAGGTTAAAGTTGTGTCTTTCAATTCCCCATACGCCTTTGAGTTGTATCCCTTTATAAGGGGTTACTTTCACTCTGCCACCGAGCAAGCTGTTGTCAATTCCCAAATTTCTGTCTTCGTAGGCACGCAATGTTAAACCTTGCCCGAACTGTTCGTAGAAATATCCTCCGGTAACTTGCACAAAGTCGTTTTTATAATCGGCAAAAAAGTTGGTGATCCCTTGCCCTTGATAATTAAGGTCTTGAAAGTCAATCAGGGGAAACAAGTAGAACTCGTATCTTGCGCCAGCAGAGAATCCACCATTAGTATAGTTGAGATTGAGCCACGCATTGCCTCGCACTTTCGAATCCACTTCTCTTGCACCGATGAGCGAATCGGGGATATAGTACATTCCGTTGAAAGAGAAGTCGCCGCTAATAGTACCGTTGCCCACTTTAGTTTGGGCAAAGGCAGAAACAGAAAGCAGAAAGCAGAAAGCAGAAAGAGGTAAGAGGTATTTTTTTTTCATAAGATTTAAGATTTTAGTTACGAGTTACGAGTTACAAGTTACAAATTTAATCACTAATCACTAATCACTGATCACTGATCATTAATCACTTTCTTCACTAACTCAAATACTTCTTTTTCGGATCCTGGGGCATAAGAGGTGTGCGACCATACTATTTCGCCGTTTCCATTCAAAAGGCATAGGAAAGGCACATCTACCACATTCATGGCGCGTTTAAAATCCCAATTAATATCTTGAAGCACAATGTAGTCCCATCCTTTTCCATTCACAAAAGGGGCAACTTTTGCGGCGGTTTTTGTATCATCAATAGAGATGGCGTAGAGTACTACGCCGGTTTCCTCCTGCCATTCGTCATACAGATCGTTAATCGCCATAAGTTCTGCGATGCAGGGTTTGCACCACGTAGCCCAGAGGCTAATCAGGACAGGTTTTCCGTCGTTTTGAATATTTTTAGTGTTAAAAACTTTTCCGTCTAATGTTTTAATGTCAACGGAAGGGAGTGTGGGTTTTGCTTTTTCTTGCGCAAAAGAGAAAGTTAACAGGCAGATTGTAAATAATAATAGAACTGTTTTTTTCATAGAAATAATGATATGTGTTAATTAAGGTGGCAAAAATATAATTTTATTGCTATTATCGTTTTTCTTTTTTTGTAACCAAAATTACATGTTCCTCTTTTTTTGGGGATAATATGATGGTTAAATTTCTGAAATTTTAAAAATAATACGTTATTTGCAAATTGTAATTTTATGAACTTTATTCTACAATATTCCGATCCTAAATCTTCTGCCCGTGCCGGTATCCTTAAAACTGCGCATGGACAAATAGAAACGCCCATTTTTATGCCGGTAGGTACTGCTGGTGCCGTGAAAGCATTGCATATCAAAAATGTAAGAGAGGATGTGAAAGCCCAAATCATTTTGGGAAATACTTACCATTTATATCTGCGTCCCGGATTGGAAGTATTGCAACAAGCTGGCGGACTGCACAAATTTACCGGATGGAATCTTCCAATTTTAACAGATAGTGGTGGCTATCAGGTATTTTCATTAAGTCATAAACGCAAAATAAAACCAGAGGAGGGCGTGTGGTTTCAGTCGCATATTGATGGCTCAAAACATCTGTTCAGTCCGGAGAAAGTGATGGATATTCAGCGTATTATCGGCGCCGATCTAGTGATGGCTTTTGATGAATGTCCACCCTATCCCTGTGAATACGAGTACGCAAAAAAATCTATGGAGATTACGCATCAATGGTTGGAAAGATGCTGTGCGCATTTTGATAACACCGAGCCACTTTATGGATATGAACAAACGTTGTTTCCCATTGTGCAGGGAAGTGTTTGTAAAGATTTACGCATAAAATCAGCAGAATTTATTGCGTCTCAAAACCGTGAAGGAAATGCTATTGGCGGTGTTTCAGTAGGAGAACCTACAGAACTGATGTATGAAATGACCGATATATGCTGCCAAATTCTGCCCAAAGATAAACCCAGATATTTGATGGGTGTGGGAACACCCGCTAATATTTTGGAATGTATCGCTTTGGGTATTGATATGTTCGATTGTGTAATGCCGACCCGAAACGGGCGCAATGGCATGATTTTCACATGGAATGGCATAATGAATATGAGAAATGAAAAATGGAAATACGATTTTACTCCTATTGATACTAAAAGTGATCTGTTTGCAGATAAAGAATATACCCGCGCTTACTTACGTCATTTATATGTTTCGGAAGAGATGTTGGGACCCATGATAGGAAGTATTCACAATTTGCATTTTTATTTAGATTTGGTAAAAACAGCAAGGAAAAAAATAGAAGAGGGAACTTTTACGTTATGGAAATCAGAAATATTACCCAAAATTTCAAAAAAATTATAAATATGAAAAAACTTAATGTAACTTTTATTTTAGCGCTATTAATCGCTTTATTCGGCGCATCTTGCGAAAAAAAATTGAATATCTTTTCAGTAGATGATGATATTCAATTTGGTGCACAATTTGACCAGGAGATTATGGCAAATCCAGAATTTATTATTCTTTCAGAAAATCAATATTCTGAAGCGTATTCTATGATTAATCAATTTAAAAACAACCTGTTGGCAACCGGAAAAATAGATTATGCCGATAGATTTAATTGGAAAGTACGAATAATTAGAGATGATGCCACTATAAATGCTTTTGCGGTGCCGGGCGGTTATCTCTATTTTTACACAGGATTAATTAAAGCGCTTGACAATGAAGCCGAGTTTACTGGTGTTATGGCGCATGAAATGGCGCATGTGGCGCGCCGACATTCTACCGCCCAACTCACAAAAGCGTATGGAATTGATCTAATGCTTTCCATGTTGCTTGGGAAAAATTCAAACCAATGGGTAAATATTGCTGCACAGTTAGCCTCAGGATTAGCCGAATTGCAATTTTCCCGAAGCGATGAGTTTGAAGCAGATAAATATGCGGTAAACTATACCTACCCAACCGAATGGGATGCGCGTGGAGTGGCAGATTTTTTTAGAAAAATGGACTCACAAACCACAACCCCCGTTTTTTTAAGCACGCACCCCGCAGATAAAGACAGAATATCGAGAGTGGAAAAAGAGTGGAGCGCTTTAGGCGGAAAACAAGGCGAATATTTTGAAAGCCGTTATATTCAATTCGTTAACTCTTTGCAATAAAAAACAGGCTATAGGGTAAACCTTTTACCAATTAACGTTCATTTTTTTTTGCAAGTTTTATGGTGCTTCACGCACAAACATCTAATCCAGTAGGCGCTATTCCGGACGAAATAGACGTAACTCCCATGGGTGCCGCTACCTACACCATTCCTATTGAAGTAATTCCTGGCACAAATGGTATGCAACCCAACTTCTCCATAGTTCACAACAGCATGGGGGGCATGGGATTATGGGGGATGAAATGGAATCTGGCGGGAATTTCAGCCAGAACAAGATGCGGTCATCTCTATCATAACCCCCTTATTTAGTGATTAGTTAATTTAAAGATTTAAAGATTTAAAGATTTAAAGATTTAAAGATTTAAGATTTTTAAATCTAAATGGTTATTTTTTAAATTTTTAAATTTTTAAATTTTTAAATCTAAATGGTTATTTTTTTAAATTTTTAAATTTTTAAATTTTTAAATTTTTAAATCTAAATTAATTAAAACACTTTACCTCTTTATCATACACTACCATTTTTTTACCTACTTGATGAATGGTCGCGATACCTGCGCTATGCAATTCCTTTGCCGTCTGCTTTTTAAACGACAACGCAGCCACGCCCAAATAGATGCCGTAATTTTTGTATTCAGGGTTAAGAATCTTAAAAGTATCTATTCTTGATAGTAACTTTTCTACTTTAATATTTTTCGGTTTGGCATTAAATTTTACCTCAATAATGGCTACACTTGTTCCATTAAATAATAAAATATCGTATTCTATTACAACATCATTATCTCTATCATAAATTAAATTTCT
>WRNX01000017.1 GCA_009776395.1 Lentimicrobiaceae bacterium | reverse complement strand
TTCCAAAAGATTCGGCTTCTTGTTGAGAAACGGGCAAACAGGTGTCAGAACCTTTTACCACAATTTGCGCATTCGCAAAAGGATTGATGAGGGCAAACAACGCCAATCCTACCACAAGGGATTTTAAATTTGTGAACTTTTTCATAAAAAATTAAGATTTGGTTTTTACTTTTTTTTTTTAGCACTGCAAAAAAGCAACGTAATAATCACCAAACCGTTTCAAAGTAATGTAGTTTTTATGAAATTTATATTACAAAACGGTTACATCATCTTCAATATCCTCAACCGTTGGAGGTAGCATATTCAACTGTAATGAGGTTTATGTTGGCAGTAAGTTCGGCTATTTTTTGATTATGAATGCTAATTTTGTTTTGGTGTTGCGAAATAGATTGCTCTTTCGTTTCCAACTTTTCCGTTAATTCCTTATTCAAGTTTTGATAATTTTAAAATTCCTAATTTCTGACCTCTGAAATAATTTAAAAACTAACACATGGATAAACAAAGCATCAAACAGTATCAATCCAATAAAACACAGAATGTCAATATGAAAGAATTTTTACAATTTTGGTCCAAACTCTCTTAAACGTTTTCCTTCATCAGTATCGGTGAATTTTTCAAAGTTTTTAACGAAAAATTCGGCTACCTTGTTCACATTTTCTTTGAAAGAATCTTTGTCTTTCCAACTGTTTTCCGGATTTAATACGTTATCTTCTACTCCATCAATATGTTTTGGAATATTTACCATGAATGGCTTCACCAATTCTTTTTCGCAATCAATCAATTCTCCGTTTAGAATGGCAGAGATGATGGTGCGCGTATCTTTGATAGAGATTCGTTTTCCGCCGGTGTTGAAACCGCCGCCAATCCAGCCGGTATTTACCAAGTAACAGGTTGAGTTGTGTTCTTCTATTTTTTTGGCAAACACTTCGGCATATTTAGTGGGATGTAACATTAAAAAAGCGGCGCCGAAACAGGAAGAGAAAGTAGGGGTAGGTTCTTTAATACCGCGCTCTGTTCCTGCCAATTTCGCAGTGTATCCACTTAGGAAATAATACATTGCCTGATCTTTTGATAAAATGGAAACAGGAGGTAAAACGCCGAAAGCATCAGCCGTAAGGAATATTACTTTGCTGGGGTGTGTGCCTTTTGATTCGGGTTTTACAATATTATCAATATGATAAATAGGATAAGAAACACGTGTGTTTTCTGTTTTCGCCTGCGAGTTGAAATCTATATTTCCATCTTCGTCAATTACCAAATTCTCTAACAGCGCATCTCTTTTGATGGCACGATAGATATCGGGTTCATTTTCTTCACTTAAATTGATACATTTAGCATAGCAACCTCCCTCGAAGTTGAAGATCCCGTTGTTGTCCCAGCCATGTTCATCATCGCCAATAAGTGCGCGGTTAGGATCGGCAGAAAGAGTCGTTTTTCCGGTGCCTGACAATCCGAAGAAAATAGCGGTATCGCCATCTTTTCCCTGATTAGCAGAGCAGTGCATTGAGGCAATCCCTTTTAAAGGGAGGAAGTAATTCATTACAGAGAAGATTCCTTTTTTCATTTCGCCGCCGTACCAGGAACCTCCAATAAGCGCTATTCTTTCAGTTAAATTAAACGCGATAAATACTTCGCTGTTTAATCCCCATTCTTTCCAGTTCGGATTGGTTACTTTACAACTGTTCATCACTATAAAATCGGGAACAAAATCTTTTAATTCATCTTCGGAGGGGCGCAAGAACATATTCTTTACAAAATGGGCTTGCCAAGCCACTTCGGTAACAAAACGAACTTTCATTCTGGTATCTGGATTTACGCCGGAAAATCCATCCATTACATAAAGATTTTTGTTGCTTAATTGTCCTTGACTTAGTTTCTTTAATTCTTTCCATTGATCAATGGTAAGCGGTTTATTGTCCGGTGATTTTTTTACCGGATCGTGCCACCAAACGTTGTTTTTGGTTTCTTCATCCACCACTACATATTTGTCTTTTGGGGAGCGACCGGTGAATATTCCGGTGTCCACCGATAATGCTCCTGATTTTGTGTGATAGGCGCGTTCATAACCGGTTAATTCCGGATTGGTTTCATGTTCATACAACTCTCGATACGACAAATTGTGATAAATTTTTAATGGGTTTGCAATCCCGATAGCATTTAATTGTTTGGCAATGTTTTCCATACTGACATTAATTGATTAATTATTAATTGGTTACAAAAATTTTTATGTACTTAATAAAGAGTTGCAAATATCTATAAAATAATTCAATAAAACAAAATAAATTTAAATAATAAATAAATGCTAAACAGCATTTATTTTGATGAGGTTGAGATGTGGACTGGCATCAATACAAATTATCCCTGAAATCTCGCTTCATTTCATACTTCAAATCCTGTAAAACAGGTGCCTTTACGTTAATTTGAAATTTCCAGCCTTTTTGATAACCGAAAGGGATCCATTCCAACGCCATCTCCCAACAATGCAAATCACGGTAAATCTTTATGTTCGTAAATGAGAAATCCTTTTGTTGAATATCATACCCCGTAGTAACCTGAATTTTCCATTTTCTTGTAATACTCACATCAACAGCAATATTAACGGTTTGCAGCAAATTGGTATCATATTTTTTATTACTCAACCCTGAATAAAAGATAAGATTATCTGAAGTGATGTATGCAAAGGTGTAGTTTATGGTAATATTCCACGGATTTGAAAAATCGGGTCGCATGGAGGGCGCTGCGCCCAAACTGTTTTCCGGAAAAACAGTCTCCGACTGCGAAGAAGTAGTCTCTGAACTGTTTTCAGTCTTTTTCTTACTCTTAAAAAAATCTTGGTTCAAACGCCAATTTAACCCAATTCTTAAATCTGATCCCGAAAACCGCATCGCTCGTTGATTCACTTTTATCTCCTTTTGATTAATTCTTCTACCCTCACTATTAATAATATATGGATCAAAACTAAGTCCAAAAGTAACATCTAAAAAAGAGAACAGAGAAGTACGACCATTGATAGTCAAAGGTTGCCAATGCAAAGAATCTGCGGCAAAATCATACCCGCAAGAGATCCCTACATTATCAAAAATGGTGATCTTTTGCGTACCGGTAATCGTATCTTTTTTCGACCTGACTTTCAATTCTAAATTATTATTCAATGTAAAGCGTGTAATGGCTTGCAGACGAGATGTCCCCGCTCCATAAATGGCGCCCGGAAAATAGGAATATTCTACCTCCTCACCCGTTATTGTGTTAAAATAGGTTCCATAAGAGTTTCCGCTTAAATTGGGCGTTAAAGTAAAACTTAAATCGGGCGACATCACATGCCGTGCTTGAAAAACTCCCTTTTTAAAAGCATAATTCCCATATATCTTGGTAGTTAATGATGTGGATAGACTCAAATTGTGCAACGCATAAAAACCGCGTTGAAAAACATGATCAAGGTGTGGCACAACCGTATCTTCTTCCGGTTTCAGAGAAAAAAACTGGGGTTCACGCTGCAAATACCATATCTCTGTAAAAGTAGCATTGGTATTCCAGTTAAATCCTTTTCCCACTTTAACCGGAATATTCAACGGAACATTATGTTTTATCCCCGATTGCATCTCTTGCCATGTCTGCGGCTTCATAAAAAGCGTATCGGTAGTGTTAATCCTGTTTGTCATTTGAGAACTCCACTTTAAAGAAATGTTATCATACCATTTTAACTTTCCCGCTTTTAATTTTTTACGAAAAGGATAAAATTGATTTACCGACATGTTAAGATCCGGCAAAGAGATACCAATAGTGCGTGATTGGGTATTTTGATTATAATAAAGAGCGGCATCGAAAAAGAAAACCGATTTGAGATTGGTAGAAAAATTGATGGAAGAGTTAAATTGATTGGATAAATAATCGCTTGTAGTGGACGGGTTGTATTTGTTATAAGTGGTACTGAGAATATTTACGTGTGCTGAAAATCGGGTTGTAGGGTGTGATTTTGGATCCTGATTGTGTTTCCAAAAAACACGAAAATCGTTTGTATGAGACCTGCTTGGCGTTTCTTTCTCACCCATAAAATTTTGTGCAAATCCTAATTCAAGCGTTCCGTTGCATTTATATCTGAACACATAGTTTGCTTTTGCTTTAGTCGCCCAGCTTCCGCGCGTGGTAATGTCGCCCGATAATAGTAAATCAAAATTATCGCTAATTCCCAGGTAATACCCAAAATCTTCAAAATAAAATCCGCGATTTGCCGATTCGCCAATACGGGGAATAACGATTCCCGAAGAGCGCTCTTTTTGAAGAGGAAAATAACTGAACGGTAGCGCTAACGGCGAGGGAACATTGCCAAAACTGAGATAGGCAGGTCCCGTAATAATCTTTTCATCCTGTATAAGTTTCCCTTTGTTAAAACGTATTTGAAAATGAGGATGTTCCAAATTACATGTTGTATATTGTCCTCCTTTAACGTAGGAAGTTTTTTCATCCACGTGCTTTACGTAATGCCCGTGAACATAACCATCTCCCTCATTAGTAATTACTTTGGTAACTTTTCCTTTTTTGGTATTAAAATTATAGCGAATTTCCTGAGAACTAAATTCACTGCCGGATTCTTTGAAAACAGGAGGACCGTGAACATGCCCGCTACTGTCTGCCACCCCCGAAGCATACAACTCGCTGCTCGCAAATCCAAACTCCATGAAAGCGGCATTTAACTCAATATCTTCATAATATGCTTTCGCTTCTTCAAACAAAAAAATTATTTTATTTCTTAAACTAATGATAATTGAATCTTGACTGATATATTTTACTGAGGATTCTAAGGCATCTTTAGATAATCTTTTTTTGGGTGGAAGCGAGTCCGTTGCCAAAGAATCTACAACTTCCGATACATTAACAATAGTGTCTTGAGAAATTAAAATTGTATCATTAAGTTCATAAATAGTGTCCACAGGGATAAATGCTGTATCTATTTGACTGTGTAAATTATTGAAAATAAAAAATATAATGAACGTCAAAAGAATATTCACCCGAAAAAGATTTGAACAATGGCGTAAGAATATTTTTTTCTTCAATGTAGTTGTAAAATGATTAAAATTTAATATTTTTGTGTTTTTCCTTAATAAATATGCAAAGATATAATTTTATGAAGATTATGAACATTAAAAGATTGTTTTTAGTATGTTTTATATTAACTTTTTTTAACATTCCTGCATTTAGTCAGGTAAAAGATAAAATTTCCAAGGTGGTAATTGATCCCGGTCACGGTGGAAGTATGCCCGGAACGGTGGGAAAGCTTTGTAAGGAAAAAGATATTAACCTTAAAGTAGCATTAAAAATGGGAAAATTGATTTCCGAGAATTTTGACGATGTTACCGTTATTTATACCCGTAAAAGCGATGAAACGGTTGAAGTTTACAAACGCGCCGAAATTGCCAATAAAAATAAAGCCGATCTGTTTATTTCTATTCATGCTAATTCTGCTGATAATAAAGGCGCTACAGGAATAGAAACTTTTGTTATGGGATTGGAAAAATCGGCTGAAAGTTTTGCCATTGCCAAAAAAGAGAACGCCGATATGTTATTGGAAAAAGATTACGAAACCAACTACCAGAACTTTGACCCCAATTCGCCCGAAGCCTACATTGTTTTATCTTTATATTCTTCTGCTTATCTGAATAAATCAACCATTTTTGCTTCCAAAGTGCAAAATCATTTAGTAAATAATACAAAATTAATTGATCGCAATGTTCGGCAAGCGGGATTTTGGGTACTCTATAAAGTAGCCATGCCCAGTATTTTAGTGGAATTAGGTTTTATTTCAAATGCTGAAGAAGAGAAATATTTGCTTCGCGAAGATGCGCAGGAAATCATGGCAGTGAGCTTATACAACGCTTTTGTAGAATATAAAAATTTGATGGAAGGAACAGAAAAACCCTATTTACCTGTTCCAAAAGCAACAAAAGCAGAGCCAAAAATTGAGCAAACGATTGAACCAACAATTGAACCAACGATTGAACCACAGATTGAACCAAAAATTGAAACCGAAAATATTCCAGATACTACAAATGTTATAGAAGTCGTAAATCTCACGGAACCCGTTGTTCCAGATATTTATTTTAGAATACAGTTTTTTACCAGTAAAGATAATTTAAAAACATCCGATAAAAAATTTGCCTCGCTTTTAGATGTTAAAAAATACAGTGAAAAAGGAGTTTGGAAATATACTGTGGGTAATTTTCAATCTCTAACGGATGCGCAACTTGAACTGAGAGAGGTGAAAAAGAGATATTCGGATGCGTTTATTGTGGCGTTTCACAACGAACAAAAAATTACCATTCAAGAAGCAATGGAATTGTTGAAATGAAATCTTTAATAAAATATTTAAGAATTATTTTACCCCATCTTGGAATTTTGCTGATTATTTTAGCTATGATTTTAGGACATTTTTATAATTGGAGAGGTAAGGCGGTGTTGCTCACTACCGACAAAACCAACGTTTTTATTACCCAAACCAACGAACTTAAAATTGTTCCTTACGCCTTGACATTAAACCAATTTATTGTAAAATATTATGATACTGGAAAACCGAAAAGTTTTGAGGCAGTAATTGATGTGAATGAAAATAACGAAACAAAAACAATTTCAATATCGGTGAACCATCCTTATAAAATGGGTTTTGGACAAGATTTGTATCTAATAAGTTATGATGACAAAAATTCTGAAAATCCAGAATATTGTGTTGTTGAATTAGTTTATGATCCGTTTCAGTGTTTATTTTTGGCAGGAATAATTTTGGTGATGGTAGGGATGGTGATGTTTTATTTTATTATGTCTTCTTTGAGTTATCAAACCTATACTTATTCCTTATGAGATTAATAATTTTTTACCCTTTTTCTTGGCTAAATTTTTTCCTTCAGATGAAAAAAAACGTACTATTTTTACTATTATTCCTGCTACTATCAGTAACTTATGGACAAATTCCTCCCTATTATTATTCCGCTGCGGAAGGAAAAAAACAGAACGAACTCAAAATAGCGCTCTCTGAAATAATCTCAAACGATTATATTCAAAGAACGTATAGCGATCTTTGGACAGACTTTAATACGACGGACGCACGTGCCGACGGAAAGGTCTGGGATATGTACTCTAATTGTACCTTCACTTTTGGGGATGACCAGGATAAAGGAGGCGCCGCACCATCAGAGTGCATCTGCTACAATCGCGAGCATTCCATTCCTAACAGTTGGTTTGGAGGAACTAATTATCCCATGTACTCCGATCTGTTTCATTTATATCCCACAGATAAGTATGTAAATGCCGAACGTGCCGATTATCCTTATGGTGAAACAAATAATCCTGTTAAAACTTATGAAAATGGCAGTAAAAAAGGAAACGGCGCTTCCGAATCAGGTTATACAGGTATGATTTTCGAACCTACTGATGAATATAAAGGCGATTTTGCCAGAACATATTTTTACATGGCAACCCGATATCTAAATATTAATTTCACACAAAACAGTGCAGGTGGAATCACTTTTACTTATGGTAATTCTACTTGCGATTTAACAGATTATGCTATCAATCTCTTTTTAAAATGGCATCGTAATGATGTTGTCGGTCAAAAAGAGATGAGCAGGAATAATGCGGTTTACGGTATTCAAAACAATCGCAATCCTTTTATTGATTATCCTGAATTGGTGGAACATATTTGGGGAAATCTTCAAGATGTTGCATGGAAGCCAAACATTGGAATATCAAATCATGAAGAAAAATCTAATATTAGAATCTCAAAAAATCACAACGGTATCTACATTGATGGCGCTGCACCAGATGCAAAGATTGATATCTATTCGGTTGTTGGACAACATGTTTTATGCACATCGTTAAACCACAATTTTATATCTTTAGAACATTTGAATAAAGGTGTTTACATAATAAAGATTGGTGATTATGCCGGAAAAATAGTTTGGTAAAAAACTATTCTCTATGCTTTAGCATCACATTCACTTTCGGATATCTCTTTTTAAGAAATTTTGTTAATTTTTCTGCAAAATAAACGGAGCGGTGCTGTCCTCCCGTGCAACCAAAATTTACCATAAGATGTGAAAAATTACGCTCCAAATAATTATCCACCGATTGCGAAATAAGTTGAGTAGTTAGTTCATTAAATCGTTTAACTTCTTCAAAACTTTCCAAATAATCAATTACACTTTTATCTTTTCCTGTAGCATTTTTGTAATCAGGAAAACGTCCTGGATTGGGTAGAGCGCGACAATCGAATACAAAACCGCCTCCGTTTGAACTCATATCTTGCGGAATCCCATTTTTGTAAGAAAAACTGTTAATAGACACCGTAAGCGTATTTTCAGGAAAAGATAATGTAACCAATTCAATTTCTGTAATTTTTTGAATAACATGGATTAATGTAGGAATTTTGGAACTAAACTCAACCTTGTTCAGCAGATATTTCAAATTATTTATAGCATACGGGATGCTTAATAAAAAGTGTGATTTTTTTTCATAATAACCTCTAAAACCATAGGCGCCCAACGCCTGCAAAATACGAATCAATACAAACCCGTGATAGTATTTAAAAAATTCATCTTTATTAACATAAATATGTTTTGAAAGTTGTTCCAAATAATAATTCAATAATTCCTCTCTCAATTCTTCCGGCAAGTCGGCTTTTCCATCATACAACAAAGAGGCTAAGTCGTATTGCAAAGATCCTTTTCTACCTCCTTGATAATCTATAAAATAAGGTTCGTTATTAGATATCATAATATTCCGAGACTGAAAATCGCGAAACATAAAATAATCGCTATCCGGTTCTGAAAGAAAATCTATAAAACGATGAAAATCATCTTCTAATAGTTGTTCATCAAAAGGAATATTCGCCAATTTTAAAAAGTAGTATTTAAAATAGTTTAAATCCCACAGCATAGATTGTTTATCAAAAGCGCAGCGTGGATAACAAACGGAAAAATCAATACCTTTCTTTCCTGAAAGTTGCAGGACAGGAAGTTGTTGCAACACTTTTTTATAAAAGAATAATACTTTTTCATCAATTATTTCATTCTTTCTATGGGTGGTTAAAAACGAAAACAAAGTTTCATCCCTTAGATCTTCCAATAGATAATACTGCTGTGTTTCATCTATGGCGATGATTTTAGCAACATTAATATTTTGCGATAAAAAGAAGTTTGTAAAAGAGAAAAAAGCATTGTTTTCTTTTTCATCATTATTAAAAACTCCAATAATGGATTCATTTTCGGTAAAGATTCTAAAATACTGTCGGTTTGAGCCTGATTGTGGTAATTTTTCAATGCGACAAAAATTTAGATTTGTTTGTTGGGCAAGATGCAGGAGAGTTTGTTCGATAAGATTCATTGTTTTTAGAAAAATTTGGCAAATGTAAAATAATTTTCTTTAACTCTTTTCGTATCAAATATTTTCTATCTTTGCCGCCATTTTTGGAGTGAAAAAAAAGACGGATAAAAACGGCAAAAAGTTACTCGTAACTAATTGATTTCACGGAACGTATATAATTAATGTTGGATTGAAGGGGGAGAATTGTATCGCGTAGTATGAGATCAAATAGCCGCTATTTCACTCCGAAAAGTGGCTATTTTTTTATTTAAAAATTAATTATTAATTAAAATATAATAAAGATGAACAAAATCAAAATTACACAAGTAAAAAGCACCATCGGGAGACCGGAAAACCAAAAACGCTCCATGCAAGCCTTAGGGCTGAAAAAAATCCACCAAACTGTGGAACAAAATCCTACCCCACAAATCCTGGGAATTGTGGATAAAGTGAAACACCTTATCACTGTAGAAGAAGTTTAAAAATTTAATTAACCTTATTTTAACACATAAACCTTAGTAGCATGAAATTACATGAATTAAAGCCTGCGGAAAACGCAACAAAATTATCTAAACGAATAGGTAGAGGTCAAGGATCCGGAAAAGGAGGCACCAGTACAAAAGGACACAAAGGCGCCCAATCCCGATCAGGATACAGCAGAAAAATTGGATTTGAAGGTGGACAAATGCCCATCTACAGATTATTACCCAAAAGAGGGTTCAAAAATATCAACAGAGTTGAATATAGCCCCATCAATTTAAGTACACTCCAAAAATTAGCCGACAAAACCCAACAAACAGAAATTACCTTAGAACTGATGAAAACCAACGGACTCATCTCTTTGAAAGATAAAATTAAGATTTTGGGTAATGGCAAAATTACCACCAAAATTACGATTACCGCACACGCATTCTCTAAATCTGCAAAAGATGCCATTGAAACCGCCGGCGGAAAATGTTTATTATTAGGAGAAAAGGAAAAAACGGAAAGCAGTGGCTCGACTACGCTCACTAACCAGCAAAAACCCGAAACCTTACCTTTAGAAAGTAACCTTAGTAGTGAAGAAAATTAATTATTAACCATTGAAATTTAAAATGATATGAAAAGATTTTTCAACACCATCCAAAACATATTTAGAATTGAAGACCTGCGCAAACGAATTCTTTATACCTTATTTATTGTATTAATATATCGTTTGGGCGCACACATCGTACTTCCGGGTATCAACCCCGGTAGTTTGGCCAGATTTACTTCAAACGCACGGGAAGGATTAATGGGACTGTTAGACCTCTTCTCCGGAGGCGCATTCTCAAATGCTTCTATCTTTGCACTGGGCGTAATGCCTTACATCTCCGCATCTATCGTAATTCAGTTGATGACCTTGGCAGTTCCTTACTTCCAACGGCTTCAAAAAGAAGGAGAAAGCGGACGAAAAAAGATTAACCAAATTACCCGTTTCTTAACTATTGCGGTAGTTTGCGTGCAAGCGCCCGCTTACATCGCCAACATTACCTCACAGTTCGCGTATGCAGTTTCCCCCACATTAATTCAAACTACCATTCTGGGCTTCTCGGCATTTGCATTAACCGCCTTCCTGCTGCTCATATCGGGAACCTTGTTTATTATGTGGCTGGGCGAACGGATTACCGATGACGGACTTGGAAACGGTATATCCATTATCATTATGGTAGGGATTATTGCCCGTTTCCCGTTTGCGCTTCAAGCCGAATTTATAGCTCGTCTCACTGAAAGCGGCGGTCCAATTGTGTTTATTGTAGAAATTATTGTACTGATGTTGGTGATAGGCATGTGCGTTCTTTTAGTGCAAGGCACACGCCGTATTCCCGTGCAGTATGCCAAACGAATTGTAGGCAACAAACAGTATGGCGGCGTTCGTAACTTCCTGCCTCTGAAAGTGAACGCAGCAGGCGTAATGCCCATCATCTTTGCACAGGCAATTATGTTTTTACCTTTAACCTTTATGAAATTTACCAACCAGCCCGGAAAAGTTTTGATGAGTTTTATTAATTACAACGGAGTGGGATACAACGTTCTATTCTTTATACTCATTATTGCATTTACCTATTTCTATACGGCAATTACGATCAATCCGCAGCAGATTGCAGAAGATTTAAAGAAAAACGGCGGTTTTATTCCCGGAACCAAACCCGGAAAACAAACAGCGAATTTGATTGATGAAATTATGTCAAGAATTACGTTGCCCGGTTCTATCTTTTTGGGTATTGTGGCAATTATGCCCGCACTTGTGAGATTATTCGGCGTGAACCAACAGTTTGCACAATTTTTCGGCGGAACATCCATATTGATTATGGTGGGGGTAATATTAGATATGTTGCAACAAATTGAAAGCCACCTGTTAATGAGACACTACGACGGACTTACCAAATCGGGACGAATTAAAGGACGGAACAGCAGTATGTATTAGTGATGAAACTGAAAAAAGATAGATATAAACTTTATACGGCTGAAGAGATTCAGTTGATAAGGGAGAGTTCTTTGATAGTTGGAAAGACCTTAGCCGAAGTGGCGAAACGGATTGCGCCCGGTGTGCCTTTAATGTTGTTGGACAGGGTGGCGGAAGATTTTATCAGATCTCATGGCGGCGAGCCTTCTTTTAAAGGGTATAAAGGGTTTCCCAAAGCATTGTGCGTTTCGGTGAATGAAGTAGTAGTGCACGGCATCCCCGGAAACCAAATTTTGCAAGACGGCGATATCGTTTCAATTGATTGCGGAGTTTACAAAAACGGGTTTCACGGCGACTATGCCTACACGTTTCCGGTGGGAAATATCTCCATAGAGAAACAATTACTGATGGAGCGCACCAAAAAAGCCCTCTATCTTGGCATCGAGCAGGCAAAAGTGGGAAACACCACCGGCGATATTGGAAATGCGATACAACGTTACGTGGAATCGTTCGGCTACGGTGTAGTGCGCGATTTGTGCGGACACGGTTGCGGCAGAAATCTGCACGAGTTTCCCGAAGTAAACAACTTCGGGAAACCCAAACAGGGCGTACTGCTCAAACCCGGAATGGTCATCTGCATTGAACCGATGATTAACAAAGGTACCTACAAAGTGAAAACCGATCCGGATGGGTGGACAGTGCGAACGATAGACAGAAAACCCTCCGCCCACTTTGAACACCAACTCGCCCTCACTGAAAAAGGTACTGAATTACTGTCAACGTATGAGTTTATTGAATTGAAAATTGAAAATTGAGATAAAGATGTTGTTTACCTTTGATAAAAGTTATAATTATGTACACGCATTATTCTTTCGTTCTGAAAGTCCATGGTCGCATTTTGACTGGATGATAGGGTTTACACTACAATATACATTTAAAGAAAAAAGTTGATAATTAATGAAATAAACATAAAAGCTTTAAAAAATGAAGAAATTATTACAAAACATTTTTACCAAAATAGCACTATTGCTTGTTTTTATTGCTGGCGTTGCCGTTTCTTGCAATCCTGAACCTCCAGACCCTACAAACCCTCCTAACGAATATCCGATAGATATTCCTTTTACGGAGTATTCGTTAGAGGAAACTGCATGCCAATGGATAAATCTACCTTACGATGATAAGGTAATAGTTATTAACAGCAGCGAAGAATTGGAAAAGTATATTTCTTGCTCAAGTGAGAGTTACCCTGTTATTGATTTTTCCAAGAATAGTTTGCTATTGGCAAGTGGAAAAACGGATAAAGGAATTTCTGAAATAGAAATTAATAATTTACAACAACTTTCTTTTAATAAATACAAATTAAATATTGACATCGTTTTAAACGATGTAATCCTTGCTGAGCCATGGAGCAAGGCACTTATTGTAGAGAAACTGAACAATGAAAGCAGTGTTGATCTAAAAATTCCAGGTACGGTTAATATACTCTCTCCTTGTGGTTCTAAAAGTTATGATTCTAAAAGTGACTTTGATGGTACAATAGAAATATTATACATGGATGGAGAATTGAATATTAAGCGTTGTGATGTGTCTGTAATTTGCGACTATGATTTTATTGATGTTACAAAGACTTTTGATGGCGAAACTATTACAATTTATGAAAAGGAAGAAAGTGGTGGCAACATAAATTGTGTTTGTAAAGTAGATTTTGAATATTTTGTAGGAAAATTTGAACGGGGAACATATCATTTAATTATTTATCTTCGTTCAGAAATAATTTATAATCAAACTATTACATTATAGTTAGGTATGAATACAAAACAATTTTTTTTGATAATTTTTTCTCTATTTGTTTGCAATTTAACGTATGCTCAAATTGCAAGAGAGGAAGCATATAGTATTGTTAAAAAAAATGTTTTGAACAATGATTATGAAGCAAAAAATATTTTAGTTTCAAAAGAACTAATTCTACCATCAGATACATTGAAAATTCTATCTAGCGAATTTATTACTCCAAACTATGAAAGCTGGTTTTTCCTTATTGATGACATGCCTTTTGCAAACTGGGGACACGATTGTCTGTATGTTTTTGTCAATGCAGAAAATGGTAACATATTTATTCATAATGATATATTTCCACCATTGATGGAAATGGATGTTTTGTATAAAGTTCCTGTTAATGCCTCACAAACCACATCCAGATTTATGATTCAAAATTCACAAACGGATTTTTGCATTTCTCAAAATAATTATGCTGTTATTATTAGTGGAGGTGGTTGGAAAGAGATTAATTATGAAAGATATTGGAATGATTGTGCAGCAATATATACAATGCTGATAAATAAATTTCATTTTGATAAATCAAAAATTTATATTATTATGAGTGATGGTATAGATCCAGCGCATGATAGAACTCTTAATGATGGTACTA
Source organism: Lentimicrobiaceae bacterium (assembly GCA_009776395.1). GTDB lineage: Bacteria > Bacteroidota > Bacteroidia > Bacteroidales > WCHB1-69 > WRNX01. Next base: position 2,245 of record WRNX01000017.1, on the reverse strand, counting down.
CTGACTCCTCTCCATTAGATTTAGATGGAGATGGACTAGATGATATACAGTTTGCAGCTAAAAAGAGTAATATTACTTATGTCTTTGATCAACTTTCTGATATTATTACAAGTGATGATAATGTTTTTATTTTTATAACCGATCATGGTACCACAGATAAATGGGGTGCGGTTGTATCACTTTTATTATGGGGTGAAGAAATGACAACAAATCAATTTGCTGAAGAAGTTGATAAAATTAATCTCGCTCACTCTATTAATATTGTTATGGGGCAATGTTTTAGTGGTGCTTTTATTCCTGCTCTTAAAGGTAATAACAGAATAATATCAACGGCATGTAAGGCTGATGAATCTTCTTGGTCAATGCTACCTGACAATCTTTACGATGAATTTCTTTATCATTGGATGTCTGCTATAAATGGCGTAACACTCCTTGATGGAACTATAGCTAACGCTGACTATAATAGTAATGGGTTTGTTACTATGGATGAAGCATTTCAATTTGCATTCAATGCTGATACCCAAGATGAAACGCCACAATATTTAGGTGGTGATTTTGGTTCCATAAATAGTTTTTTACCTATTTTTGAAAACTATTCTACAACAAATAATTTGTTTATACCTTATACTTCTATTATTTCTGAAAATTTTGAAATAAATGCAGGTCATATAGTTAACATTAACGCAACTGTATTGGCTACTTCAAATGCTTCCATTACCATCCAGCCCGGCGGCAAACTCATTATAGATGGCGGCACTATTACCAACGCCTGCGAAGGTGAAATGTGGCAAGGCATCACCGTTATGGGCGATCCCACCAAAGTTCTGCAACAACAATACCAAGGGTATGTGCAAATAACCAACAGCGGCAAAATAGAAAACGCCATTACTGGTATCACTGTAAATGGCGGCGGAATGGTAAGTGCTACTAATGCCGAGTTTGTAAACAATACAACCGGCGTTCACTTTTTGCCTTTATCAGCCGGACAAAGCGGCACATCGGGAACATTTACCAACACAGACTTTACGCTGAATAACAATTATTTAGGAAACCCTGCAAATTTTGACTCACACATTGAAGCGCAAAACAGTGGCAGTATAACAGTTAAAGGATGTAGTTTTACCAGTAGCGCACCGAAAGATGACATTTCTAATAATTATGGAATCAAGTTGTTTAATACATCACTTAGTGTAAGCGCCAATTGTAATTATATTGTTTTTTTGCCTCCTTGTAATACAAATCCTTCTACTTTTTCCGGTTTTTACCATGCCATTTCTGCTACCAACTCAGGCGCTTCTCCTGTAATTTCTATAACGGGGAGTTCGTTTATCAACAATATATTTGGCATAAATTTGAAAACAACAGATTACGCAAAATTGATTCGTAATGACTTTAAAGTAACTCAAGATTATGCTGTGGGGGCAAGGTTGAGCTATTGTACCGGATATGTAATTGAGGAAAACAATTTTTGGACTCCCACTAATCTCTATCCTGCTATCACTACCGGAGTGGCAATCAACAATAGTGGAGTTACAGAGAATGAGGTTTATAGAAACAGTTTTAGCGGACTTTATGTAGGGCAAAATTTCTATTGTCATAACGCTGTTCAACAAGTTCCCTATTCGGGCTTGCAAACCTTGTGCAACACGCATCAGGATAATCAATATTTGGATATCCTTGTAGGAGAGTTGGGACCTCGGGCAGTTTGTACCGATCATAGTATTAGGCGTGATCAAGGGAGTATGCAATTGCCTGCGGGCAATCAATTTAGCCCAAATCTTACTCCCCATTTCAAAAACGAATCTCAATATCTCATCAATTATCACCATAGTAATAATCCGATAGAAATTCCTGCAATCTCTGGATATATTGTCAAAAACGCTACCACAGCACAAAACAATTGTCCGTTTCATTCAGGAATAGTAATTAAGGAAGGGCTTGGAAAATCCTTAGCCCAATACGACGAATGGAACGAACAATACGAATATTGGCTCAATCAACTCTTAGTCACCGAAGAGGACAGTGAAGAATATGAACTCATATTAAACAACGTTTCTTATTACAGCGCATTGAAAGATAACTACTTTAATGAGATTATAGTGGAGGCGATGAACGAGGAGAATGGAGAAGGGAGAATGGAGAATGGAGAAAAATCCCCTTCAAATTTTGAAGGGGTGGACGGCGAAGCCGGACGGGGTAGTTTATATGAAAATTTATATGAAACATTAAGATTTTTATTTAATTA
>WRNX01000016.1 GCA_009776395.1 Lentimicrobiaceae bacterium | reverse complement strand
AACGGGAAAAAACTAACCATACAATACGATGCGGATTATTTTGCCGATGAATACACCCCAACCAACTCTGTAATGCAACCGCATATTATTCTTGCAGACGCCACCCCCGGAGTAGTTTACAGCAAAAATACCTATTCTAAAAATACCTACCCCCATACCTCCCTTTGGGTAAGTTTCGACTATGGAAAAAACTGGATTTTTAGAGAGGAAAATATAGGAACTGTAGGCTATTCGGCAGCAAATGTTGAAGGAATAATTTATAGAGGAAATTCCGATGGTTTTTTTATAAGCACAGATTTTGGAGTAACTTTTAATAATATTTCTATACCAACTTTTATTTATGGTCTCACAGGAGAGGCTGGAATGAAGAATTGTGAATTTTGGAATATATCAGGTTCAACTTATTCATTTCAATTAGTCCATACAATTGATTGTAGACAAACATATAATTTTATTCCAATTGATAGCCAGTATATGTTTGGTCAAATGGACGGAGTATTTCCTGATGTTTATCGTGGCGGGTTGGCAGGTGAAGTTTATATTAGTTCTTGGTTTCCCGATTGGAGTTATAAAGTATCGTTTAGTGCGGATACGGGGCATACTTTCCGGTATGTATATATTTGCGACAGTTGTAATCCTTATTTGGAGACATGGAAAATGATAAGTCCCAGACCTTTTTTTATGACGGACAGAGAACCGGGCGTTTTTTATATCATAAAACCACAAGAAGTGGAAGATTTTAATCCTTGGGGTTGGCATTTAAAACTTTGTGTAGAATATTATAGAGATTATGGGGAAACTTTGGTTGCCACCTATTGCCACGATTTGCACAAAAATTATGGTAAAACCTGTGAATCAGTAAATAATTTGGCTGCTGAAATAATAAATAATAATTCTATTTTATTATCTTGGAACGAACCGGAAAGCAGTTTGCCTGTAGAGGAATATAGGGTTTATCGTAATGATGAATTATTGTCGGTTACTACAAATACTAATTACATTGATGAAAACTTATCGGTTGGAGAATACGAGTATTATGTCACAACCTATTATGAAATGAATTGTATATCAGACAGTTCAAATCATGTAAAGGTAGGGATTGAGATTGGAATTGAGGAATTTTCCGAAATTGACGGAATAACAATATATCCGAATCCAACGGCGGGAGAATTGAGAATTGAGTGGACAAGTGAACAAGTAAACAAGATTGAGGTGTTTGATATTTATGGCAGAAACCTTCATTCGTCCACTCGTCCACTTGTTCACTCGTCCACTACAACTATAAATATTTCAGAGTTAAAGGCAGGGATTTATTTTGTAAAAATGACAACAGAAAAAGGAATAATTATTAAAAAAGTAATAAAATATTAATCATTAATCATTAAACATTAATCATTAATCACTAATCATTAATCATTTATCATTTATCACTAATCATTAAATCAATTTCTTATGAAAAAATTCATTATCATTTTTTTAGTGGCAGTATTCAGCAGGCATATATCAGTATATCCTTTACATAAGCGGCGAAAGAACTGACACAAAGAAAATGGTAATAAATTAAAAAATTACGAATTAAAAATTGAACTTTTAAATCTTTATATCTTTAAATCTATAAACTTATAAACAAAATACTCACTAATCACTAATCACTACTCACTAATCATTAATCACTAATCATTAATCCCTATTTTATGAAATTTTTACAATTATTGATGAGCCAGCCCAATCAGGGCGGCGAAGCCGGCAAAGGTGGCGGCATGACTATGTTGCTTATGTTGGGCGCTATTATTTTAGTATTTTATTTCTTTATGATTCGTCCGCAACAAAAGAAACAAAAACAGATGACCAATTTTCGAGATGCCTTAAAACGCGGTGACAAAATTGTTACCATTGGCGGCATCCATGGTAAAATTACCGATGTTCAGGAAAGTACTTTCATTATTGAAGTAGAAGACGGTACTAAACTTAGAATTGAAAAAGCAGCCGTAGCGGTAGATCCCAATGCGCCCGCAAAAAAAGATTAAGATTGCCCTCACCGGCGGAATAGGAACAGGGAAAACCTTTATCTCTAAACAGTTTTTAGATAAAGGTATTCCTGTTTTTTATGCAGATGAAGAAGCAAAAAAACTCTACTTGTCTAAAAAAACGCTCACTTTTTTTAAAGAAAATTATGGAGATATTTTTTTTACTAATAGTGAATTAGATTTCACAAAACTATCCAATTTTGTATTTTCAAATCCGAAAAATCGTAAACAGATTGAAAAGTTTATTCATCCTTTGGTGATGCAACAATTTGAAGAATGGGTTTCTCTACAGGATGCAGATATTGTGATATTGGAAAGCGCCATTGTTTTTGAAGCGGGATTGGAGAGTTTTTTCGATAAGATAATTGTAGTGGATGCGCCGTTAGAGTTTAGAATTGAGAGAATTAAAAAAAGAAATTCACATTTATCCGATCAAGAAATTCTGCAACGTATTCAATCGCAAATAGATCAAGAAGAAAAACGCAACAGGGCAGATTTCGTGATTTGGAATGGGTGAAAATTATTTTTCTTTCATTTTTTCTATAAACGGATTGAAATAGTGCGTAGATTTTTGGACTACCCCTTGCAATCCTTTTCCACCTGTTTTAGGACGTTTTACATTGCCAAAGTTTCCTTTCTCCAAAGTGGCAAAAAGTCCCTCGCGTTCAATTTCTCTCAATAATACAGTTGCATCATCCAATACCATTTTAGCACGTTGGCGAATGATTCCACCCTCTTTAAATTCTACCTCATCGCCAAGAGAAGCCATGTTATTGAAAATATATTTGGCATTTTCAATAGCCAAAAATCTGTCAGACATAAATGGGGTGTGAATCGCTTCGGTGGGCATACCCAATAATTGAATACCCTGTTTTGTCCATATTCCAATCATGTTAAACAGTGCATCTTGCAAGTGTCCTTTAAAAATATTACCGGTCATAAATTTTGTTGGGGGCATATATTTTAGGGGGGCATTCGGAAAAATTTCCCGTGTCATTTGGGCTTGTGCCAATTCGTAAAGGAAGCCGTTTTCCTGTTCCGGGTCCATTTCAAAAGCGTGTCCTAATCCCATTTGTTCTTCGGGAACTCCTGCCAATAGCGCCAACTGCTCGTTTATCAGGTCGGAAGCCAATACGGTGTGCGCTTCTTCAAAAGCGTCGGCGGTAGTTAAATAGTTATCTTCTCCCGTATTGATAATTACGCCGGCAAAACCGTTAATAATTCTTGAAAAATATTGGTCTATGAGTGTTCTTTGCGGGTTAATATCTCGAAAAAGGATTCCATAGAGTGCGTCGTTGAGCATCACATCTAATCGTTCCAATGCGCCCATGGCGGCAATTTCGGGCATACATAATCCTGAACAATAATTGCATAAACGGATGTAACGTCCTACCTCTTCTCCCACTTCATCAAGCGCTTTGCGCATAATTCTAAAGTTTTCCTGAGTGGCGAATGTGCCTCCGAAACCCTCTGTGGTAGCCCCAAAAGGAACATAATCCAACAAACTTTGTCCGGTAGTTCTAATCACTGCAATAATATCTGCTCCCTGTCGCGCCGCCGCTTGCGCCTGCACTGCATCTTCGTAAATATTACCGGTAGCAACAATCACATAGATATAGGGTTTCGCGCCCTCACCCCACGTTGCTATCAAACGTTTTCTTTGGGCAACATTTTCTGAAATTCTTTGCAGCGCCGCTTCAACGTAAGGCGTCACCGCTTTTTCTATTTCTTCTTTTGGGTGGATAGGAAGTTCTGTGATAATCAATTCATTATTTGCTATTTTTTCTGCAATTTGTTGAGGAATTAATTGTGTTTCCACTATGGCATTACCCAAAAAGTAGAGCGCTCCCTGTCCCAGCAATCCTGCCTGATGCAATTGATCTACTACTGTATTTGGAAGCGGAACTTCGTGCGCGTCCACCCCATCAATGCCTGTTAAGCGGCAGAGCGCGCGCTCCACAGTAACCGTAGTATAGTTATTCACAAATTGTTGCACTTCATTGGCAATGGAGGCGGCAATGGTTTTTGCTTCTGTAACTTTGTTAAAATCAACTCCTAATTTGCTGTTATTCATCATACGTATATTTATTAATCATTTACTTTTAGCCCGCGAAAATATTCTTTTTTGGTAGCGTAAAAAATTTTGAAAAAAAATCTTATTTTGCCACCGATTTAGGACAACTCTTTTCTTTACTCTTTCTTCTATTAATACTTATTAAAACTCCGTAAGTCAGCGTTCTTTGTTTCTTAAAAATTAAAACGTTTTCGTTTTTTATATCTTGCTTTTAGAAAACTCTACATATTCACAAAGCTATCAAGTGTAAAAGCTGTAAACGTTCACGCCAAGCGTGGACTTTTACATTATTTGATAGCATAGGTAGTAGAGAACCTCTAAAAGCAAATAAAAAAGTTCCACGTTTTTTATTTTTAGAAAACAGGTAACAATAACCACAAAAAAACCAAAAATAAATGGCTAATTTTGATACATTTTCCGACAAAGAATGGGTGACGTATCTCATTAAAAATGACCCCGATGTTATCGTATCATTCTTTTATAAAAAATATATAAGTGTATTGGTTCACAACTTGCGTAAAATATTTCCATATAAAGTTGAAATAAAGGAGTATATTAATGAATTTTATCTCTATTTACAAGCCAACGATTGGAAACGATTAAAAACTTTTCAACAAGAATACAGTTTAACTACTTGGATTTCAGTAGTTTCGTATCGGTTCTTTAAAAATTATAAAGATGCTGTGATAGATTTTAGAGGTGTTGTAACTATTACAGATAAATGGGATTTGCAAACAGATGAATGGGTATATCAATCTGATGCAAGTTTAAAAAAAGATATTATGAATGCTATTCATCAAATAAAAAATGAAAGAGACAGACAAATTGCCGTACTACTGCTTCTGGAAGACAGAGAGCCGGATGAAGTAGCCCGAAAATTTGAAGTAACTGTGGATTATCTTTACACCATTAAAAACAGAATTATTAAAGCATTACGAATATTATTAAAAGAATACAGCCATGAATAAAAACACCATACCTATATCAGATCACTTATTGGCAAAGTTTTTAGACGGCAAAACAGATGCACGGGAAACCGAACAGGTGTTATCTTATTTGAATGAAAATAATGAAAACCTTGAGGATTTTATGAATATCCGTTCTGCAATTCTAATAGACACGGAACCTCCCATAGAAATTGACCTTAATGAAAGTTTAGATATTGTAAAACAACATATTAATACCGGAAAAACAAATAAAAAATCATTTCAAAAAAGAATCTATTTCATCACTTCTTTTGCCGCTGCCGCTATGGTTGCAGGTATTGTGTTTCTGATTGCTTTTTATTTTTCCAATAACGACAAAAAATTTACGGCACAAGACGAAATTATTAAAGAGGAAATACAAAATGTTTATCAAGATAGTATTAGTGAATTGCCCAAGCCTGAAAATAGATTTATAGATAACAAAGAGTTGGCAAATAATGAGTTGCAAGGAAGAAACAAACTTGTTTCACAAATAGAGGAAGAGGAAGAAACAGAAATTCAGATATTACATAAAAATACTGCTTTAAAAACAGAAATAAATCTATTTGAAATGGTAAAACCTTACAAAACCCCATATATTGTAGAGGTGAAGAATTTAGAAAAATATTTTGATTTTAAATGGAAAACAAACGCCGAAAAAATAGAGGTTACTTTAAAAGATAAAAAAGGAAACATACTGGAAAGCAAGGAAGTATTAGATTCCGTATATCAAATAAAATATTTAGACTATTACAAATACTTGGAAATATATTGGGAAATGAAGGCTACTTTTCAAGATGGTACGGAAGAAAAAAGCACAGGTGTTTTACAATTAATGGTAGATTAAGAAAAAAAATGAAAGGAAATGATAGATTTTGATATTTCCAAACCTATATATGAGTAAATAACATAATTTAATTAATCACAAACTTAAAAAATTAATCGTATGAAAAAGTTAACCAAAATTTTAGGAATTATTTTAATGGTAACCCTGGCATTTAATTTGAATGCACAAACAACAAAACAAGAGCAAAAAGAAAACAAAGCTCAGCAAAAACAACAAAAAGAAGTGAAAAGTGATTTGTACAAAAGGTCTGGCAAAGATGCACAAAAAGAGGCAAAAAGACTTCAAAAAGAGGGTTGGAAAACTATGGGAATACCCATTGAAAAACAATTGGAAGATGCCTGGATGAAACAGTATGAAAAAGATCCTTCGGGTTATCCGCGCTACATTGTAGTAACAAACCAAGCAGTAGCCAATACCATTTCTGCATGCCAAATGCAATTAGAAAACTTGGCAAAAGTGAGAATTGCCGGAATGATTCAAACTAATGTCGCTTCATTGGCAGATTTGTCGCTTGCTAATGAGGAAATCTCTCAAAAAGAAGCAGCTTCTATTACAAAAGCCATTGAAAACTCTAAAAATATTGTAGCTCAAAAGTTGGGTCGTGTAGTGAAAGTTTTAGAAATATACAGACAAAAAGGAGGCGACAATGTAGAGATGAGAATTGCAATGGTTTATGATATGAAAGCCGCGTTGCAACTTGCGAAACAAGTAATAATTGAAGAACTGAAAAATGATTTGGAAGTAAACAAAGCGCAATTAGAAAAGATGATGGGCATGGATAATTTAATGGAAAATTCCAAAAAAATAATCCCCGACGAGATTGTAGAATAAATGAATGATGAATGATGAAGGCAGGAGCGACCACAAGGGTCGCTCCTGCGTCTGATAAAAAACAAACCAATATGAAAAAACTAACGCTACTAAGGGGGCTTTTCTGCTTTCTGCTTTCTGCTTTCTGCTTTCTGCCACTAAGTGCTCAAAACGAAAAAATTTTTGAGGAATTTCAAAAATCAATTAATCAAGAATTTAATCACTTTCAAGATTCAATTCATACCGTTTTTGCCAAAGCATTGGAAGAACAATGGGAAGAGTTTCAGGTTTTTGCAAAGATTCCCGCGCCGGTAAAACCCAATCCTAAAACACCACCCGTAGCAGATACACTGAAAACAAAGCCGGTAGCGCCTGTGGAAATTCCAATCAAAGAGAATCCGCCACAAAAAGAGGAACCGGAACCCCAAGACAACAAACCGGAACTTCCCAAAATTGATGAAGAAACAAAACCGGAATTTCCAAAAGAACCATCTATAAATTACATCAATAAAGAGATTCATTTATGGAACACAACTTTTAAAATACCTTACAACATTACCCTTGAAAACTTATCTTTAACAAACACACAGGAAAAAACTATCGCCGATTTTTATCTTAACATTAGCCATACCGATTATCAACCTGCGGTGAATGCCATTGATGAAATAAAAAACCGAAATACTTTAAATGATTACGGAGTGGCGTTGTTGTGTTATGAATATGCAAAATTGTTGTGCAGAAACAAACCCAACGAGAGTGTTGTACTTTCCGTTTTTTTGTTCAACCAATTTTTGATTGATGCCAAAATTACACGTTTACAAAATAGATTAGAACCCGTATTACATTCGCCTCAAACGGTTTATGGTATGTCTTACATAGAAAATAATGGGAAAAAATATTATTTTTTATTTTCTGAAATTGAGCCCTCCTCAATTTATACTTATAAAATAAACTTTTCTGAAAAAATTACCGGTTTAGATTTTAATGTTTACAAACCGGTGAATATCAGCAACGTTTTAAAAGATAAAGAATTGTTGGTAAAGAGATTGAATAAAACTGTAAAAATCGCTTATTCACAAAGCGCAATAGATTATTACAAAGATTACCCGCAAGTGAATGTAGATATTAATGCCAATGCAGCGGTTAGCGATGTTTTTAGAAATTCGGTAAATCAGCAATTTAAACCTTTGCTGGCAAATAAAACCGAGTATGAAGCGGTGGATATTTTACTCAATTTTATGCAATATGGATTTGAGTATAAAGAAGATGAAGACCAATTTGGGCGTGAGAAATGGAATTTTTGCGAAGAAAATCTCTATTATCCTTATAATGATTGCGACGACCGCGCCATCCTGTTTTCTTATCTATTGCGTGAACTGTTGCATTTGGATGTGGTTTTGGTGCTCTATTCCGACCATATTTCAACGGCAGTTCGTTTCAACACGCCCGTTACCGGAGATTATTTTACCATGGATGGAGAGAAGTATGTAATATGCGACCCCACCTACATTGGTGCCATTATTGGAATGAACCAACCCAAATTTAAAAATGAAGAAGCAGAGATTGTGAGAACGAAAAAACTATAATTAAAAAAAAATGAAGTATGCAAAAATTACAAGTTACAAGTTACAAGTTACAAGTTACGTTTTTTGCTTTCTGCTTTCTACTTTCTTGTTCTGCACTTTTTGGGCAAACCAAAACGGTGAAGAACGAAACTAAAACGGTGGAAGTTGAAGGGATGTGGCAAGTGGCAAATATCACACCCGAAAAAGCCAGATTATTGGCTATTGAACGGGCGAAAGCAAATGCACTGGAAGAAGCAGGAATAGAAACATTTATTGATGTAAAAACTTTAACCGTTACAGGATTAGTAGAACATTTTATCAGTTTAAGTAATTCGGAAATAATAGGTGAAATTACTGCTATTAAGTATTTAAAAGATGAACCTGAAGTAATTAACGGATTAGTTTTTTGGAAAATTGAAATTAGAGCAGATGTAAAAATTAATAATGTAAAATATGATGCTGAGTTTAAAGCCCGAATTGACGACGTGGCAACTACCTATAATGAAGGAGATGAGTTGTATTTTTCCATAACGCCCACCAAAGATTGCTATGTGCATATATTTTGGTTTGACGATGCCGGTAATGGCGCAATTTTGTACCCAAATAAGTATGAACCAATGCAACAACTGAAAAGCAAAATAGAAAATAAATTTCCACAAGTAAAATATGGTACATATCCTTTTGAAAAAACTACAAAAGAAGAAATTGAAAGCAACAATTTGGTTTTTGTATTTACCAAAAAAGAGATCCCATACTTAATAGCAAAAGATGGTTCTACAACGTTAGAAGATTTGTACCAATGGATTATAAAGATTCCATCCGACCAAAGATTTACTTTACAAGAGGCGGTAATGATTGGGAAAAAAGAAAAATAACTATAATATTAACACAAATAAATCAAATTCAATAACATAACAAAAATTATAAACAAATGAGAAAACTTTTATTTTTATTATTCCTCCTCTTTTTATTTGGAAATGTTTGGACGCAAAGTTATGGCGTTTCCAAACCGCAAAATTTTAATATGAGAAAAAATGAAAAAAGCGATGCGCCTGCTGCCAAAAAAGAGAATACCAATGAAAGTACAGAAAAATTCAGCGTTTATGCAAAAAATTTTGTGCAAGATAAGATTAATGAATGGCAGAAAATTAGAAAAAATGAAACATTGGGAGAATGGCAAAACAGGGTAAATGAAAATACCCGTAATGTAAAAGTGAAAGAATTTGAGAAAGAAGCCGAAACAGAGTATCTGCTTGAAGCCACAAAAAATTTTATTTTGATTATGGATATTGATGGGTATGAAGCCGGAAATGAACTCTATTTGATTAAGAGCGAACAGTTTGGAACTTTACCAGTGTCTGTTCCACTTAAAGAAAGAGATTTTTTTAAAAAACAGTGGATTTACGTTAAAAAAATTCCTACATATTTTATTGAAAACGATAAAATAGAATTGGCAGAAGTAGTTTTTTCAATGGAAAATAAAATTTATAAATACAGCAACAAAAACGCTTTAAATTACAAACTCCCTACTATTACTTACAATTTTGATCCCATAGAAAATGATGTGGATGAGGATAATTTATTAAAACCAAAAGATAAACCCACTGTTTATATTCCGGAAAAATCGGATGTGGATATTAATATTCCTGAAAATGAAATTATTAACGATAAAACTTTTGCCGTTATTATTGCCAACGAAAACTACATAAACGAATCGCAAGTTTATTTTGCTAAAAACGATGGCGAGGTTTTTAAAGAATATTGCATTAAAACACTGGGAATAAAAAAAGATAATGTGCATTTGATTACCAATGCTACTTTTATGACACTAAGAGGAGAAGTAAACTGGATAAAGAGAGTGGCTGACGCTTACCCCGATGAAGCAAATATCATTTTTTATTATACAGGACACGGAATACCCGACGAGATTTCTAAAAGCGCCTATTTGTTGCCCATAGACGGTTTTAGTTATGATGTTGAAACCGGCTATAAATTAGATGATTTATACGCTACATTAGGTGCGCTGCCGGCAAAAAAAATTATCGTTTTTTTAGATGCATGCTTCAGCGGTGTGCAACGAAGCGGAGAGATGATGGCATACGCCCGCGGCGTGGCACTTAAAATTAAACCCGGAATACCCACCGGAAATACCATAGTGTTTTCCGCCGCAAAAGAAGATGAAACCGCAAACCATTACGATGAAAAAGGACACGGATTGTTTACCTATTTTCTACTTAAAAAAATACAGGAAACCAATGGAGAGGTTACGCTTGAAGATTTAGAAAAATACATTATTACAAATGTAAGACAGCAATCTGTGGTAAGCAAAAAAAAGAACCAAACCCCAACCGTAACCCCTGCTCCCGGATTGGAAAACTGGAAAAAATTGAAATTAAAATAGTTTATCTGTAAATATCTACATTATGACAAAAAAAATTATAATCTATCTTTTACTCCTCTTTGTGATTAACATTACCTACTCGCAAAACGAAAAAGCAAAAGTTACAAACGTTGAAGTAACTCGTGTAAATGAAACTATTGAAATTACCTACAAGTTGAACCGAAAAGCGAGTATTGAAATTTTTATGACCGATAACGGTGGATATACTTATAAAAAAATTACCAAAGTGAGAGGAGATGTGGGCGACCTCGTTTTTCCGGGAAATAAAAAAATAATTTACGACGTGTTGGAAGAATATGAAGAATTTATTGTGGATAATGTTCAATTTAAGGTGGTGGGATTGCCCATTAACAACAATGGAATTGAAAAAGTGAAACAATTGAACAGTAATTTAAACGGACATTATTTGAGTTGGGGAAGTAGCATGCTATCTTCGGGTTACTACGGTATAGGTGGGATAAGTTATGAATATAGGTATCATATTCTTGGCGTAAATGTTTCGGTGGGATACAGCGGCTTTTCTAAAATTTTTGATGGTAAAGATCAAATTCACATTACTAATATTGATGATTTTACAACTGAGACAATACATTATAAAAGCAACGGGGTGAATGCAAATATTGGTTTTAAACTCTATTTGGCAAACAAGATACCTGTGGTAAGAAATCTTTATTTCAATTTTCTCCCTTTTTGCTGTTTGGGTACAAAATCTACAAACACCCTTACGGAAACACCCGGAGATGACGGTTCTTTTGAAAGAATTTCTAAAAGTAAAAATTCTCCTCTCTTTGGGGCAGGGCTCTTTTTTGGGTATGCGCCACTATGGTGTGTAAATAATAAAATGTTATTCGGTTTGAATATGGGAATTGGATCAAAAATTTCTTATTCAGGGAACCGTTTTTTGCCTCTTAATTGGGATTTTGGATTTATTGTAAAATTTTAATAATGAAATATTAATGATGAATAACATAACTAAAAATGAAATGATATGATGAATAAACTTTTTGTTAAAATACAAATTTTTATCGCGGCGCTTATTATTTTTTGTAACTGCGAAAAAGTACAAACTGATAAAATTGAAATTACAGACGTAAAAATATCAGAATGGTTGCCCAACGATACGGGTGGTTATGTACACTACTTTCAAATATCTTTATATGATGAAATAAAGGATACAACTTTTAAATGTGGAGTTTTTATTTCTAAAACTACTAATTATCCGGATAAAAAAAATCATAATTTCTGTTTTTATGCAGATAATATGCCTGAATCTGAAATGGGAGATATTAAAAAAGAATGTTTTACAAAACAGATTGATATTAATTTATATGAACCCAATACAACTTATTATTGGCGTGCTTTTGTTAAAAAAATGATTCAAGGAAGAGAAGAGTTTTCGTATTATGATAAAATTGATAATTTTTATATTTCCGTATTACCGGATGTTACCACCCATACGGTTGCCAACATTACCTGCGATGCTGCAACGCTGGAAGGAGAAGTTAAGGGCGGCAAGGTAACTGAAAAAGGATTTTGTTTGAGTGAAGATAATCCACCCACACTTAAAGACAAATATCTATGTGAAGGAGGCGATTATTTTACATTAAATATTGAAAATCTTTTATCATCAACCTTATATTATGTAAGAGCATACGCGATACATAACTCACAAGATACGGTTTATGGGGATATTAAAATCTTTACAACTGCCGCCCCTTTTGCAGTAGAAACCATAGGTGTTTATGATATTACAAACGTTTCTGCCAAGTGCAGCGGAGAAGTTACTGGCGATTGTGGTTTTCCGGTTTTTATTCGTGGTTTTTGCTGGAGTGTCTCACCCAATCCAACCATCAACGATGCGCATTCCGGGGATAGTTGCGGCGCGGGCACAGGTGAATTTGATTACACTATGGCAGGTTTAAAACCCAATACACAATATTATGTGAAAGCATTTGCCATGAATAATCAAACCCGCGCGGTAGAGTATGGGGAAACATTAACTTTTACCACTAAAGAATGATAATAGAAATTGTGAATAAAAAAAGAGTATTAATAAGAAAATTTTTAAATAATGAAAAGAACAATAAAATTTATTAAAGTAAAATTTACAGTATTTTTATTGGTAATACAAACAATTAATGCAACCGCGCAAAGTTGGCCCCCTGCGGGGATGAGTACACTTCAGAATGATATAGAATTGCAAGGATGGTCGAAACCTGAATGCGATACTTGCGGGTGGAAAGCAAGAAACACTTACGACTGCACATCACTCATTACAAGCGGCACAACTGGGGATCTTATGTGGGAACTTTGTTCTGATGGCACACTGATAATTAGTGGCACGGGCGATATGCCGGATTATCCGTATGATGGAGTTTTTAGTGCTATTCCGTGGTATAATTATCGGGAAAGCATCAATGAGGTTGTAATTAAACCGGGGGTAACAAGCATTGGTAATTGTGCTTTTATTAATGGAAATATTACTTTCGTTGATATTTCAAATACGGTAACACGTATTGGAGATCTTGCTTTCGCGTATCAGTCTGAAGACTTTTTGAAATCCATTAGCATTCCAAACAGTGTAATAATCATTGGTGATAACGCTTTTGATGGTTGTGGTTTAACAGATACTATTCATATCCCAGGCAGCGTAACAAGTATTGGCCATGAGGTTTTTTATCAAAATTTTTTATTAACTGACATCATTGTTGATACTGAAAATTTGCATTACTGCTCCTCAAATGGGATATTATACAGTAAAAATAAAGAAACTCTAATTACTTGTCCTAATGGCAAAACAGGTGCGATGAATATCCCTAATAGCGTTATCACAATAGGAGAATCGGCATTTAACAAATGTCAAAAAATTAACGCTGTTACCATCCCCGAAAGCGTGGCAACAATAGGAGAATCAGCATTTTTTGATTGTCAGCAACTTCCCTCAATTTTTATACCAAGTGGTGTTACGGCAATTGGAGGAAATGCATTTGCCGCCTGCAATTTAATAACGGCAATTGATGTAGATGTTGCCAACACTAAATATTGTAGTATTGAAGGTATTCTGTATAATAAAAATCAAGATACATTAGTTATGTGCCCCAGCGGAAAGAGCGGACAGATAATCTTACCCTACAGTGTTACAACAATAAATGAGTATGCGTTTTTTCTTTGCTCAAAAATTACCGCCATTATTTTGCCTGCTGCTCTGACAAATATTGGATACATGGCTCTTAGTTGTTATAATATGCTTACTATTACTAACTTGAATCCCATACCACAAATTTTAAACTATTTAAGTCCATTCCCTATCAATCTTATTTTGAGTAATATAACACTTTATGTTCCGAAAACCTCTGTTCCTGCTTATCAAGTTGCCAATATATGGAAAGATTTTGGAAAGATTTTACCTATTCTAGATACCGAATATACCATTACCGTTGTAGCATCGCCCACTGCAGGCGGAACAGTATCAGGAGGTGGAAATTACCACTACGGCGACCAAGTCCTTATCTCTGCTACTCCCAACTTCGGATATACCTTCACAAGTTGGAATGATGGGAACACAGATGCTTCAAGAACCATTACCGTTACAGAAACAACAACTTATACAGCCACCTTTACGTCCAATACTTACACCTTAACCTTAAATTCCAACGGTGGCACGGGCGCACCGGCATCTATACAAGTTACTTACGGTCAGCAAATCGGTTCAGAGTTAGTTACTCCTACCCGTCCGGGATACGCTTTTGGCGGCTGGTACATCGGCGCACAGTTAATTTCCCCTACCTACGTTTGGAACTATACATCTAATCAAACGGCAGTTGCTTCATGGAGTGCCGCTACCTATACCGTAACCTTTATTACTGCGGTTGGTACTGTAAATCCCAGCACACTACCATATATATATAATACAACAATAACAAGTTTACCAACAATCACTCCTCCCGCTCCGGCGGCTAATTATCAATTTATGGGATGGTATATTGATGATGTTCCTTTCGTAACAGGTGTTCCATTTCTTTATACTGAAAATCAAACTACGGTTGCCCGTTGGAGTTTTGCTATCAATATTACAAATACTACTCCTACTTTTGGAACCCCAGCAAGCAGCACGGGAATGTATTTACAAGGCACCGACCATTCTTATACTTTTACCCCTAATTTTGGGTACCATATTTCAAGTCTTACTGTAAATGGCGTTCAGCAAGTTACTACCGTAGATCCGGAACATTCGGATCCTATTACTTTAGAATTTAATAATCTTAGTGAACCGAAAATCGTTAGTGTGAGTTACGCGCTTAATTGTTACCAACATCATATAACTTTCGGAGATGGCGTTTTTATTGCGACTAATCCTAACAATTGCGTACCGCACGGCACCTACCTTACTTACGAGCCCTTTACTACCAACTGCTACGATATTACCGGTATTACCGTTGATGGCGTAGCACAAAATCCACCCTTTATTGATCTCGGAACCATTACGGGACCGCTACCGCTTATTAATATTACCTCACAAATTAAGACTTTCACTATCACTACCACCGCAGGCGCAAACGGTACAATTTCCCCAAGCGGAAACGTTACGGTAAATTGCGGTGAAGACCAAATTTTTACAATTATGCCTAATCAAGGTTATCATATTGAGTACGTTTTTGTAGATGGTTTAAATAACCCCAACGCAGTTTCAAGCGGTAGTTACACTTTTGAAAACGTTACTACGAATGGTCATACTATTTCTGTTACTTTTGCACCTAATACCTACACTTTAACCGGTAAGGTAACTATTACCGGTAACGCTGGTGCCGGTGAAACTTTAACCGCCAACACCGATAGTTTAACTTCTTCGCCGGTGATTCCCGATTTGGGCGTTTTATCTTACCAATGGAAACGCGGAAGTGTTAATATTGGCACAAACAGTTCAACTTACTTCATACTTCCAGCCGACATCGGCAGCACGATTACGGTTACTGTAACTGCGGCAAATTGTGCGGAAAGTGTAACATCATCACCCACAACAACGATTATTGGATGGGACCCCACTGTTATACTTGATGGACAGCACAATGTTTGCGCCCCCGACCCAATGCCGCCGGATTTTAACACAAACGTGCGTATTTATGCAATAATAGATGGATACTGGGGATTAGATACTGAAAAAGAACATTATGAATGGGAGGTCGACGGATTTGGATATGTGCTTTCCGCACCACCTTATGACTTATTTATGTGCACTCTTCCGTATAAATCTGAACCTTATAAAGTTAGGTTACACTATGTTGTTGGTGAATACGGATGCGATGTATGGAGTGACTACTTTTTAGTATATGTACATAAAAAACCCGAAGTAGTGATTACTGCTACAAATAATGAAATTTGCGTGGGGGGAACTACTACCTTAACCGCAATTTTTGATGGCGCTAACGAAACCGATTTTTCCTACCAATGGTATAAAGATAACTTCTTTTGGGAAAACCAAATACCAGACGGCATATTCCAAAGTTATACTACACCTTCAATAAATGAGGCAGGAGAACATACCTATCATGTTGTAGTGGAAAGAAAAAATACCGACCAAGATCCCCTGCTTCAAGGTATATGCAGAGATGTCCAAGAGATTACCATAATCGTTCATCCTAAACCTGTTATTGAAGAGATTACGGTGAGCGAAACAAATATCTGCCAAAGTGGTCAAGTAACCGTTACCGCTATTCTAAGTGAAGAAAATTTTGGAAATGATCCTGTTTTTACTTGGATAGAAGATGGAGGTAATCTAAATGACTTTACGGGTGCTTCACTCAAAAGAACATTATCAGAAGTTGGTGATCATACCTACAACGCTATCGTTACATATCAAAATCCGGGTTGTGCATCTGCATGGAATACCGCACTTGAAGAAACAGTAACTGTAAGTCCGAACGTTGAACCATCCGTAAGTATTTCCGGTAACACTATTATTTGTGCCGAAACTTCTATCACTTTTACGGCAATACCAACCCATGGCGGCACAAATCCAAGTTATCAGTGGAAAGTTAACAACGGTAATGTTGGCACCAATTCGGCAACCTTTACCTATAATAATCCGGTAAACAACGCAATAGTTTCCTGTACAATGACTTCTAACGCTCTTTGTGTAACTTCCCCAACCGCAAATTCCAACGAATTGGTTATTCACAAAGATACTCGTACCATAACCGCCAGTGTAGTTGGCAACGGTACAATCTCTCCAAGCGGAAACGTTACTGTAAATTGCGGTGAAAACCAAATTTTTATAATTACGCCTAATTCAGGTTATCATATTGATCAAGTTTTTGTAGATGGATCTCCTATTTCCGATTATCCGAATAACGGTAGTTACAGTTACACCTTTACAAATGTTACGGCAAACCATTCTATTTCTGTTACTTTTGCACCTAATAATACCTTTTATGTAACCTTCACTTCTGTGGTAGGTACTATACCTCCTCCAAACCCACAAGGATATGTATATAATACTACAGTAACAAATATTCCAACACCCACTCCTCCCGCTCCGGAGGCTAATTATCAATTTATGGGATGGTTTATAGATGATTTTCCTTTCACTATTGGAAGTACATTTCTTTATGATAAAAATCAAACTGCTGTTGCCCGTTGGAGTTTTGCCATCAATATTACAAATAATACTCCTGCTTGGGGAACTCCATCCAGCAGCACGGGAATGTATTTACAAGGTACCGACCATTCTTATACTTTTACCCCTAATTTTGGGTATCATATTTCAAGTTTAATTGCCAATGGCGTTCAACAAGTTACCACACCCGATCCGGAACATTCGGATCCTATTACTTTAGAATTTAATAATCTTAGTGAACCGAAAATCGTTAGTGTAACTTTCGCGCTCAACTGCTACAACCATAACTTTGGAACTATTGGAAATGGCGTTACGGTTTCACCTGATCCTAACGGAAATTGCATACCGCACGGAACTACTAACTTTGCTTATACCCTTACTACCAACTGCTATGATATTACCGGTATTACCGTTAATGGCGTAGCACAAACTCCTCCTTTTAATACTATAACACTTGGAACGATTACGGGACCGCTACCGCTTATAAATATTACCTCACAAATAAGAACTTATGACATTAACGTATCGGCAAGCCCAACGGTAGGTGGTACAGTTTCCGGCGGTGGTGAAAAAGAGTGCGGGGCATCCGTAACCGTAAAAGCAACACCCAACCCT
>WRNX01000015.1 GCA_009776395.1 Lentimicrobiaceae bacterium | reverse complement strand
TTTTCGATACTTTATGTTTTGAAGCGCCACAAGAAATTACTACAGAAGATGTTAAAAAAATAGCAATCGCCCGTGAAGTGAATTTTTACTACTGGTGCGAAACCTGCTTCTCGTTATCGTTAGATGAAACGGTAAAACTGGAAGATATAAACTTAATTCTTTTCATTTTGGCGGAAGCCGCTGGAAAAGAATTTACTCCATATATTTGCCAACCGTGTACACCTGAGTTGAACATTCCCAAAGAGTTGCAACGAACTTCATCTTTTATGCAGCAAGATATTTTCACCAAGTATCAAAGTGAAACAGAGATGATGCGTTATATGAAAAAATTGGAAGTTAAAGATTTGTCGCTCAACCGCGCTATGATTCCTCTTGGTTCCTGTACTATGAAATTGAATGCGGCTGCAGAAGTGATGCCGTTAAGCTGGGTAGAAGCAGGCGCGTTGCATCCGTTTGTACCAACTGAGCAAGCGCAAGGATATTTGGAGATGATTGAGGAAATGGATAAATGGTTGCAAGTGATAACCGGATTTAAGGCGATTTCGTTTCAGCCCAATTCCGGTGCAGCAGGTGAGTACGCCGGTTTGATGGTGATTCGCAATTATCATATTGATAGAGGGGAGGCACACCGTAAAGTGTGTTTAATTCCGGCATCGGCGCACGGCACCAATCCGGCATCGGCAGCAAAAGCCGGTTTGGAAATAGTGATAGTAAAATCTACTTTGGAAGGTGAAATTGATGTGGAAGATTTACGCACCAAAGTAGAACAATATAAAGAAAATTTGTCGTGTATTATGATTACTTACCCATCTACCCACGGCGTTTTTGAAGAGGCAATTTTAGAGATTATTCAAACAGTTCACGAAAATGGTGGTTTGGTGTATATGGATGGCGCAAACATGAACGCACAGGTAGGTTTAACTTGTCCTGCATGCATGGGTGCCGATGTGTGCCATTTGAATCTGCACAAAACGTTTGCCATTCCTCACGGCGGCGGCGGACCCGGCGTAGGACCTATCGGAGTTGCCGATTTCTTGATTGACTTTTTACCCAATCATCCACTTTACAAAGTAGGTGGAGAGAAAGGCAGTCAAATTGCAGCCTCCCCCTATGGTAGCGCTTTTATCTTGCCCATTACTTACGGATACCTGAAAATGTTGGGTGGAAACGGATTAACAGAAGTTACTAAAATGGCAATTTTAAACGCAAACTATATGGTGGCGCGTTTGAAAGAACACTATAAAATTATGTATCTCGGCGCAAAAGGACGTTGCGCTCACGAGTTTATTCTCGACTGCAACGAGTTTGAACGCTCCGCAGGTGTGCAGGTAATTGATATTGCCAAACGTTTAATGGATTACGGATTTCATGCACCTACCGTAGCGTTCCCTATTCACGGTACATTAATGGTAGAACCTACTGAAAGTGAGCCGTTGAGCGAAATTGACAGATTGTGTGACGCTTTCATCTCTATTAGAGAAGAGATTCGCGAAATTGAAGAAGGCAAGGCGGACAAACTTAATAACGTGATCAAAAATGCGCCTCATACAGCAAAAGTAGTGAGCGCTACTGACTGGGAGCGACCTTATACCCGTGAAAAAGCGGTGTTTCCGTTGCCTCACGATGATAAATATTGGCCCGCAGTAGGCAAAGTGAACGATGCACACGGGGATAGAAATTTGGTGTGCTGCGTGTGGTAATAATGATTAGTTATTAGATATTAGATATTAGTTATTCGTGATTGCTCATTGTTAAAGCGTTTTGATACAGTTTAATCGTATCTTCCAATCCTAAATATAAAGCATCGCAGATTAAAGCATGTCCGATAGAAACTTCCAAGAGTTGAGGTATTTTTGTTGCAAAATAATTGAGATTATACAAGTTTAGGTCGTGTCCGGCGTTTATTCCAAGTTTTTGTTTTTCAGCTTCTCTTGCTGCATGAATATAATCTTCAATGGCATTTTCGGGATTGACCGGATAATTAAAGGCATAACTTTCTGTATATAACTCAATTCTATCTGTTCCGCAATGTTTGGCATTTCGTACCATAATGGTATCGGGGTTTACAAAAATAGAAGTGCGTATCCCCTCTTTTTTTAAATTTTGGCAAATCTCAAAAAGCATATCTTGATATGTAATGGTATCCCAGCCATTATTTGAGGTGATGGCATCGGGTGCATCGGGAACCAAGGTAACTTGATGCGGTTTTACTTCCATTACTAAATCAATAAACTCTTTGGATGGATACCCTTCAATATTAAATTCTGTGGTAACTATTTTTTTAAGATTTCTAACATCCTCGTAGCGAATATGACGTCCATCTGGTCTTGGGTGTACTGTAATTCCCTGAGCGCCAAATTTTTCACAATCTTTTGCGACTTGAATAAGGTTGGGAAGATTTCCGCCTCGCGCATTTCGTAGCGTGGCTATTTTGTTAATGTTTACACTTAAATTTGCCATAAAAAATTGAATTAATAACAATGGTAAAAGTATATTAACTATTGATTTTTAAAATCTATTTGGTCTTTCAACACAAAAGCGCCAGGAAAAGAAAGAGATATTTTTTGCAGCATTTTGTAAGCATCTAATTTAGTACGGAAATTTCCAACCCGTAATCTGAAATTAGGCTCAAAATAAGTAATATAAAAAGGTATGGTTGAAAACTGCTGTTTAAATTGCTCTGCCATGTTCTCAATAGAGGTTCTAGAATTGACTCCTGAAAAAGAAGTAATTTGAATACGAAATCCATCAATTTTTTTTATCTTTTTCCATGCATCAACATACTGTTGTTCTACAAAATCTATTCCATTTTCAATATTGTATACGACATTGTTTTGCGTATAGCAAAAGGTAAAAGGTAAAAATAAAAACGAGAATAAAATGGCTTGTTTTAGCATAAAAAATTTTTGGCAAATAAACATGAAAAATTTAAATTTTGCCCAGAAAAAATAAATGAACATATATAAACAATTTTTATATACTTTTGCGCGATATAAAAAAATAACGTAAAATATTAAATAACAATGGGATTATTTTCATTTTTTACCAAAGAATTAGCAATTGATTTAGGTACTGCAAATACAGTAATCTTACATAATGATAAAGTTGTTATTGATGAGCCTTCAATAATTGCTTTGGATAGAGCTACTCGCCGCATCATGGCAGTAGGAAAAAAGGCGCTTCTTATGCATGGGAGAACGCACGAGAATATACAAACTGTTCGCCCATTGAAAGATGGCGTTATCGCTGATTTTCAATCCACAGAAATGATGCTTCGCGAATTTATCAAGATGACTGGGTCGAAAGGATTGCTTTTTCCTCCGGCATTAAAAATGGTAATTTGTATTCCATCAGGAATAACCGAAGTGGAAGAAAGAGCTGTGCGAGATTCGGCAGAGCAATCGGGCGCTAAAGAAGTTCGCATGATACACGAACCAATGGCTGCTGCAATAGGTATTGGAATTGATGTTTTAGATGCCAACGGAAATATGATTATTGATATTGGAGGAGGAACAAGTGAAATAGCGGTATTAGCACTGGGTGGAATAGTTACCAGCAAATCTATCAAAGTGGCGGGTGATGAGTTTAATGATGATATTATTGACTTCATGCGCAAAAAACATAATATAGCCATTGGAGAAGCTACTGCCGAACAAGTAAAAATTAATGTAGGTTCTGCCATTGAAGATTTAGAAAATCCACCCGAAGATTATGAAGTATATGGGCGAGATTTGCTTCAAGGAATCCCTATTGCCGTAAAAGTTAGTTATCAAGAAATTGCGCAAGCATTAGACAGATCAATTTCAAAAATAGAGATGGCTGTTATTAACGCTTTGGAAAATACCCCCTCTGAACTTTCTGCCGACATCTATAAAACAGGAATCTATATGGCAGGAGGCGGATCGCTTCTTAGAGGATTGGACAAACGTATTGCAAAAAAAACAAAACTTAAAGTTCATGTTGCCGAAGACCCACTCAAAGCTGTTGCACGAGGTACGAGTATTGCCTTGAAAAACTTTGATAAGTTTACTTTTTTGATAAAATAATCTAATAGCGTTTTTTTTCTATTTTCGCCAACTAAATTTAATACATTATGTTTAAAACTCCTGTTTTACTTGTTTTGTACAATCGGGTTGAAGAAACGCACAATCTGTTTCAAATTATTAGAAAACTAAAACCAGAAAAACTGTATGTTGCCGCCGACGGCGCTAATAGAAATATTAAAATTGATTACCAAATGTGCCTCAAAACACGCTCGGTAATCATGCCGGAATGGAAATGTGAAACTAAATTTTTGTTTCACGATGAACATCTTGGAAAATCGAAAAATGTGTATCAGGCAATTTCCTGGTTGTTTGAAAATGAAGAGGAAGGAATTATTCTTTTTGATGATACGCTGCCTAATTTAGATTTTTTTCATTATTGCGAACAATTATTGGAGAAATATCGGAACACTCCTCAAATCATGCACATTGGCGCCAATTATTTGGAAAGAAGAAAAAAATATCTTAAAAATTCTTATCATTACACCGCATATTCATTTATTTGGGGGTTTGCTACCTGGCGCCGCGCATGGGAAGGTTTTGAATTGGATGTACAAGATAATGCAGATGAAGTGTTTGCAGTTATTGATAAATATGTGAACAATCCCTTAGAAAAGATTTTTTGCCATAGAATATATAATGTATTACGCAAATTTAACTTAGATTATTGGGAATATCAATATAATTACCATATTTGGCTACAAAACGGTTTGTGCATCTCTCCCAATGTGAATTTGGTTACAAATGTGGGTTTTAAAAAACGTAAACGGCGCGTTAGAAAACTGATGAAAAAATCTACTCCCATTTTACCGCTTCAACACCCTGAAACCATTGAAAGAAACAAAAAAGCCGATAATTATACTTTTAGAAAAGTATATCAAAGAAGATTATCCAGAATTTTTGCCGACTGGTTTAATGAATTAATCCTAAGACAAAAAAAAGAATTGTAAAACATGATTGATTTTGGATTTCAAATTAATCAGGGGCGTACTATTAACTTGGATATTGACCGCGCCCCGTTTAAACAGTTGGAAAAAACTGTAGGTTCATTCAAACGTTGTATTCGGTGCGGTACTTGCACTGCCACTTGCTCGGCAGCCCA
Source organism: Lentimicrobiaceae bacterium (assembly GCA_009776395.1). GTDB lineage: Bacteria > Bacteroidota > Bacteroidia > Bacteroidales > WCHB1-69 > WRNX01. The sequence goes on along the minus strand of WRNX01000015.1, from coordinate 12,853 downwards.
ATTCACCGATTTTAATATTCGAAAAATACACACCAAATTTAGCGCTGGAATGTATGAAGAATTGGCAGAAAATATTAAACCCTGTATGCTTTGCGGAAAATGCACATTAGTATGCCCCAGAGGAATAAACCTCCGATCGCTCATCATTAATATTCGTAAAATTCTAAAAGAAAACAATCTATAAGTTTATGCCTCAATATTTCAACCCGTTTATTATTCCATTTTGTATTGGCGTTGTTTTGTTATTTGTATTTTGTTTTATCAAATGGTTTAAATGGTTTCGGCAATTCAATCGTTTGCAACGTGCCGTCTTGAGAAAAAATATCCTCTCATGGAAATTTATTCCTGCAATTTGGGAGATTATTATGGAAGTCTTGTTTCATCGTAAAGTATTCAAACACAAATTAGTATTAGGATATATGCACGCCAGCATCGCGTTGGGATGGTTTTTACTTATTGTTGTAGGCGCTATTGAAGCAACAACGGCAATAGAAGGCAGACATCCGCTTTGGGTGCCTATCTTTTTTAGATATTTTGGAAAAGAACTTCCGCAATTTAAAGGGGAAATGTTTTTTACGCATCTTATGGATCTGTTGCTTTGTTTTGTATTGTCCGGCATCGGAATTGCCATGATAAAACGAATCTATACGCGCGTGGTAGGAATGAAAAAAGTTACCAAACATGTGATATTTGACAAGTTTGTGATGATCTCGCTGTGGCTTATTTTTCCGTTACGACTTATTGCTGAGAGTGTTACAGCAAACAGATACCACAACGGCGGATTCCTTACCGAAACACTTGGTGAAGTGATTAGTTTTGTTTTTCCAAAAGTAAGTAGCGATACTTTTTGGTATTTTGAAACCACCTGGTGGCTATTTTACTCGTTGGCGCTCGGGATCTTCTTTACTTCCATGCCGTTTTCAAGATATATGCACATTTTTACAGAACCTTTCCTTATTTTTTTAAGAAAGTTAGGATTGCAGGAAGATACAACTCCTACAGGATTTACAAAATTTGAACTGAGCGCCTGCTCGCGTTGCGGTATTTGTATTGACAATTGTCCGTTACACAAAGAATTAAAACTTCCTGATGTGCAATCTGTTTACTTGTTAAGAGAGATGCGTTACAAAAGATTGAAAGCGGAGGTTGCCAACAATTGTTTAATGTGTGATAGATGTGTGGCTGAATGTCCTGTAGGATTGGAATTAACCAGAATTAGAAGACAAATGCGCTATAAAGATGAACTGGATACCCAGGGAAACTATCAATATGTTGAATCTGTTCAACCTTTTAATGCCATTGGAAGGGTTGCCTACTACTCCGGTTGTATGTCGCATTTAACGCCGGGTATTATCAATGCCATGAAAAATATTTTTGAAGTTGCCGGACAAAAATACTGGCATATTGATGCCGACAAAACGATATGTTGCGGACGTCCTTTGCTGCAACAAGGATTTGAACAGCAGGCAAAAGAATTGCGAAGAAAAAATACCGCACTCATTCGCGAATCGAATGCTAACCTATTAGTAACCTCATGTCCAATATGTTACCAATCTTTTAAAAAAGAATATAAACTTAATATTCCGGTTATTCATCATACCGAATATATTGAAAAGTGCATTAAAAATAAAAAAATCTCTATAACCAAACAGGATTTAAAAGTAGCCTATCACGATCCTTGCGAGTTGGGTAGAGGTTGCGGCGTATATAAAGCCCCGCGCAACGTTCTGAAAAATGCTGTAAAACTGATTTCTGTGAGTAATGAAAAAGAGAAAAGTTTCTGTTGTGGATTTAATTTGGGAAATACGGCTTTGGAATGCGATGCCCAAAAGAAAATTAGAGACGCGGCGTTGCAAAATCTTTTGAAAAAGAAGCCCGATCTAATTGCCACCGCTTGTCCGATGTGCAAAAAAGCATTTATGCAAGCCACTGATTTTCAAGTAAAAGATGTGGCGGAATTGATTAATGATAATATTGTGAAATTCGACGAAACTATATAAATCCATTACACAATATTAAAGGTGAATTTCTGTTATTTACTCTAATAATAAAAATTTCCAATGAAAAAACTGTTGCTGATTCCCATTTTCTTTTTAACCATTTCAATATCTGCGCAAAACGATTTTGAAATTGCCAAAAATGTAGATATTTTTGTATCTATTCTAAAAGAACTCAACGCCAAATATGCCGATGATATCAATCCTACCGATTTAGTTACCAAAGCTATTTATGGAATGTTGGAAAGTTTGGACCCCTACTCTGTGTATTATCCTGAATCGAAAATTGAGGAGTTTAAACTAATGACTACCGGACAATATGGCGGTATTGGCGCATTGATTCAGCAACATGGGAAAAATGTCGTCATTGCAGAGCCTTACGAAAATTCACCTGCGCACAGAGCGGGGCTTCGTGCGGGGGATATTATTCTGAAAATAAACGGACAAAATGTACAGGATAAAAACTCATCTGATATCAGTACTATATTAAAAGGGCAACCTGGAACATCTTTAAATGTTGAAATAGAACGCCCTACGGATGGTAAAAAATACACTTTTGCTGTGAAACGAGAAGATATTAAATTTCCTCCGGTGCCTTACTTCGGAATGCTTGAAAATAAAATCGGATATATTAATTTAAACCAGTTTACCGAAAAAGCAAGTTCGGAAGTAAAAGATGCGTTTATTAAACTTAAAGATCAAGGAATGAAATACTTGATACTTGATTTGAGAAATAATGGTGGAGGCTTGCTGCACGAAGCCGTAAATTTAATGAATATCTTTGTAGATCAAAATGTTATAATTGCAGAAACCAAAGGAAAAATAAAAGAACAAAATAATGTTTTCAGAACAAAAGCTCCGGTTATTGATAAAGATATTCCTGTGGTTGTGTTGGTAAATGAGGCAAGCGCTTCCTCATCAGAGATAGTAGCGGGCGCGTTTCAGGATTTGGATAGAGGCGTTATACTTGGGAAAAAAACGTTTGGAAAAGGATTGGTACAAAATATTGTGCCTTTAAGTTATAATACTTCTTTTAAAATCACGGTATCCAAATATTACATTCCAAGCGGACGTTGCGTGCAAAATGTAGATTACTTTAATAGAGATACTTTAGGTGCTGCGCCGCATATTCCCGATTCGCTTGCTACTCCTTACAAAACCAAAAACGGCAGAACCGTATATGACAAAGGAGGCATAGAACCCGATGTGACAACCCCCGATTCTATCCCAAGCAATATACTCATTGCCTTGCTATTTAACAATATTATTTTTGATTTTTGTAATGAATATGCAGACAAACATGATAATATTCTTCCGGCAAATCAATTTAAACTTTCTGATAGCGAATACAAAAAGTTTGCAGATTACGCAGTAAATAAAAACTTTGAATACAAAACAGAAACAGAGGAGTTATTAAAAGAATTAAAGGAGGTTGCAGAAAACGAAAAATATTTCCCAGCTATTGAACCCATTTACAATGAAATACTAAAAAAAATTGATACTGAAAAAAGTAATGATATTTACAAATTTCAAAATGAAATATCTGATTTTATTGCGAATGAGATTGTTGCGCGGTACTATTTTCAAAAGGGAAGAATTGAGAATCAACTTGTTACTGATCCCGATATAAAATTAGCGATGGAAATTCTTTTGGACGCAAAACGTTACAAAACGATTTTATCAGGGAAAAAATGAGTAATATTTATCAATTAATTAAAAAACTTAATAATAATAATATATTATTTTGCATTATTGTCCGACTAAAATTATTTTTTTGATGGATCTGTCCTAAAAGTCAAAATCTCTTCACACACAGTTCGTAAAGATTTCTCACAAAGCACACAAGTTGAAAATTTGTTTTAATTTCTTAAAAACTAACTCTATTCCAACCGAATTTTAAACTTCTTCAAACTGATGACTAACAATACTAATGTCATTACTAAAAGAATTATAAACTCTTTGTAAATAGATACAAAATACAAACCTTCTATCATCACTTTGCGAATAGCCGCAATAAACCATCGTGCAGGCAAAAAGAAAGAAATAGCACGTAATAACCAGGGCATATTATCTACAGGAAAAATCATTCCGGATAACAAAGCAGTAGGCATCATTAACCCCATACCCGATAATAATAAAGCAATTACTTGATTGTCCACCAAAGTTGAAATTAATAACCCCATAGCGAGCATTGCAATCACAAAAATCAGCGATACTAAGCAAAAAGTAACGTAACTGCCAGCCATAGGTACTCCCAGCATAAAAATAGAAAGTAAAATGATAAGTACCATAATGATTCCAGAGATGACTAAATAGGGCAACATTTTGGCAATCATTATGTAAATGGGTTTAATGGGGGAAACTAACAACACTTCAATAGATCCGCGTTCTTTTTCTCTTACAATAGAAACAGCAGTCATCATGGCGCAAATAATCGTCAAAACTAATCCCATTACTCCCGGCACAAAATTAAAAGCAGATTTCATCTGCGGGTTATACAACAATCTGATTTGAGGAATAATAAAATATCCGTTTGGCATCTGTGCAGAGATTTCCTGTTGATATTTCTGAATAATTTGATGGGCGTAATTGGCAATAGCAGTAGCGCTGTTTGGGTCTATGCCATCGGTAAGTATTTGAATATGCGCTTCCCCTTGATGCGTAAGTTTATATTCAAAATTATTTTCAAACACCAAAATCATATCAACTTTATCCTGTTTAAAATAATCTGCAACATGATTTGGATCTGTAATTTCTTCAATATAAGTAAAATAATGATTGTTTATAAAATGTTCTTCCAATTTTAAAGAAACTGCATCTTTTGTGGGATTAAACGTACCGAACCGCACATTCCGTACTTCCGTTGAAATAGCAAATCCAAACAAAATCATCTGAATAACGGGCAATCCAATCACTACCAAAATAGTGCGTTTGTCGCGCCAAATATGCATAAACTCTTTATTCACGAAAGATAAAAATTGTTTCATCAGAAGAATTTGGAGGTGAAAATATAGGTATTTAAGAAGAAATTTGCAACTTTTAATTTTTTGAAATTATGGTTGAAATATTAGTATCAAACTTTAACCATTAATCATTACAAAACATTCGCCTTAAATGTAATTCTGTTAATAATCCATATTGGGAAAATTTCCGTAGTTTTATACTGGAAAGCGATTTGCAGATTAGGATTGGCAGCAATATTATCATCTAATTTCAATACGGCTTCTGTGGTAGCGCCTGTTTGGGGTGAAAATTGTAACGGATCCCATTTTGTTCCGTCAATGGTGTATTTCACTTGTGCATTGTTGGTAGTACCTCCGTTGGGTAATCGGTAATTAAATGAGATGACTACATTTTTTTCTCCTGAAAAGTTCAATTTAGGCGAAACAAACCTGCATTCCGTTTCCTGTCCATCGGGTCTTACGCTCACATTTCCTTGTGTATAAGTCCAATTTGCACCAGTAACTGGTTCATTAGTCCATCCTGTATTGAAAGGATTGGTCGTATTCATATCAATGTTTTGCAATATTTTTTCAGGGGGAAGCACAACAACATCGTTAATGCTGCAAATAATAAGTTGGTGGGGAGAGTAAGGTGGGCTAACATACATGGATAAAATACCTGTAATATTCACTGTACCCTTTGGCAAAATATCATTGGCAAATGTGCAATATTTACTGATTCGGGCTTGAACAGTACCTGTTCCGTTGTTAAATCCTACATCCTGGCTTATCGTTGTAAGTGATCCTGATGGTTCAAAATATTTTCTTGTTCCGTTTGCACTCACAAAATAGCAGTTCTCTAATCTTACTAATGTATGGTAATCTCCGCCAATTTTTTCGTCAATATCAGTTGTGCTTGTAATAATCTTGGGCATAGGTGGCGCTTCTGGAATCCCCGAACGGAAAATATGCCTGCCCTCAGCATTTGTGGAGATAAACTCCAAGCCTCCTTCGGTATTCCCAAATAATCCCAATTGATAAAAACCGTAGCGCGCTAATCCACTTGCACTTACAGATATATAGTTTCCTAAATAAAGATCTTTGGCTTTCACAAAAATTCGTTGTCCAATACGATATTTATTGAAATAAGCGGTATTTGCAACACGTAAACATATTCCGCCAGTTTCATCCTGGATATACAGTTCTTTATATGAACTGCCAAACTGATCTGTAGAAATTACCAAACCTGTAATAATGGCATTTGTATCAATTAATGTGGGATCTCCGCCTCCTAATGTATGCAATTCTTGAAGTTCCGCAATCGTCATATTTGCTTCTCCGTTAAATTCCAATGGCGGCGCTACTTCTGGTTTAAAACACGCAGTAAAAATTATTCCGGTAATAATAAGAAAGATGCTTGTTTTTTTCATAATGATTAATGATTAGTGATTAATGATTAGTGATTAGTTAAATGTAAAATTAAATCCTGCAAAGAATGTTGTTCCAAACGCATAAAAGTTTTTGTTTGGATATTTTTCAATATTCAATTCTCTATAGTCAAAACGATATGCTTCCCAAGCAGTAGTAACCAATTTTTTATTATTGGTAATATTGGCAACATTAATATTAAAACCAATAGTATATCTTTTTATTCTCCAACTTTTGCTCACAGAGAGATCTAAAGTAAACTGTCCTTTTATGCGGGCTTGATCTGCAATTTGATGATAAAGTTCCGCATCGGCAGGATTATTGTCAATATCTAATGTTCCGCGTGCATTAGAGGTTCTTCGATCAGGATTTACTGTGCAAAAAATTCTATCAAAATAATTAGCGTTGATATTTACCCACCAATAGTTATGATTAAATTTAAGTCCTAATGTACCTGCTATTTGTGGGGACCCGGCAACAAAGAAATTTTTCCAGTAAACGGTTTGTTTAACGTCAAGTTCTCCGACGTCTAACATGTCGTATCCATTTTCGGCATTGGTATATACAGTAGGACTGTTGCTGTAGCGATAATCGCCAACATTTCCTGCTAAAATAAGCCAGAACATGGAACTGAGTTTTATTTCGGTTCCTAATTCAATTCCCAAATGGCGCTGATTCATTCCTGTAATGGCATCATTTACCATTGTACCATAATCATCATGGTAATAACTGACTACTTTTGTAAGATCGAAAAACTGTGTAAAATATAAAGAAGCGCGCATTTTCATAAAAGGATAATTCATGATATAGGATAGATCTACGCTTGCAATTTTTTCGGTTTTCAAGTCACTGATATAGGTATTTCTAATACGCGGGGCTAAAAAAGCGTTGAGAATGCTGGGGGCGGAAGTAACAAATTCACTGTTTAGTACTAAGTAGTTACGACCGGTGGCTTTGTAGGTAATACCTGCTTTTGCGCCGCCTTCAAAAAAGGATTTCGTTTTTGATTTTCCTTCAGAATCATTTGCGAAACGTCCATTTCTCATAAAACCAACACGCCACATTTCTGAAGCGCCCAATTGTCCGCCTGCATGAAAGTCAATTTTCGGATAGGTAAAGTTCAGCATAGCCCATGCTTTTTGGCTATAAATTAAAAAGTTATAATCATAGCCAAAAACATCGCCTTCATTTAATTTAACATCTTTATTATTTAAGTCGTTATACTCCACAGACAGATCTTCGGGTTGTGCGCCTTCGGAGAATTTATCTACATCCAACCAGTACGCGCCTCCCAATAAATCGTTAATAGTTTTATAGTTATGTTGTTTTAACCCTCTAATATCCACGCCGGCAGAGAGTTTTATATTTTTATTGATATCCATAACCAAATTTGAAGCGCCGCCCAGTTCAAAGTGGTCAATTACGCGGTTTTCAACCATATATTGGGCACGCAGGGGATATGAATTTCCGAGACTGTCGGTATAATTTTTAGCCGTTTGGTTCACCTCATACATTTTATACCAGTCTATTTGAAACATTTTATCATCTGAATTCCAAGCTTCTGTCCATGCTTCATACAGGTTAAGGCTGTCTTTATAATAACTGGGTAGATTTTTATAGTAGTCGGGGCGTGGGTCGGGTACGTCGTACCAGTTTAATCCTGTAGAACTATTTCTTCCAAAAGTTGATGCTAATGTGGTGGTTATGGTGTATTTGTTGTTTTTTGGCGTGAAATAATGGGTAAGTAAGATTACCGGTTCAAAGGTAGTTCTTACTCTGGCGTTTCGTTTTTTACCTTCATACCATCCCCAGTTAGGGTTGTAATAATTTGAGCCTACCAGGTCGTAGGCTTCCTGCACTGATCCTGCTTGCATTCCTCTTTGGGTTGGGGACACAAAAGCGGTAAGATTTAATGCGTGTTCTTCATCAAACTTTTTTTCTGCTCCAATAAAAGCGCTGAAACCGGTGTAAGATGTTCCGGGTGCATAAGCGATGGCGTCTCCGAAGCGTGTTGAGGCAGATCCAACCACCGACCATCCGCCTTTCATTACGCCGGAGGCGGCGGTGAACATAAAGCGGTTCATGTAGGTTCTGTTTGATATGGAATAGGTTGCACGCATCTGTTTACGGTAGCCTGAGGCGCGGAGATCATAATTGGTAGCGCCGCCTACATTTCCAAAAATAAAAGTAGCGGAGTTCATATCAATAATCTGTTCAGGCCAGCGCACTACGTGGTTTAAGCCACCCCACTGCGAAAAGGAAGCGCGACCGGTAATCATACTGTTCATCATAAATCCGTTCAAACAAATATCTTGATACTGATTATCGTATCCCCGATTACGAAAATAGGCGACACTAAAATTATAGGAAGAATTACTTTGATATACATCGCGGGAGGAGTGTAACAAACTGGGGATAAAGGTATCGCCTCCTTCGTCATCAGTTTGTCCTTCGCTAATACTGCCGAAAGAGGAGGCAATATCTTCCTGCGTGTCTTGCACAGCAGTAGTGTCCGATTTTATTTCTTGCTGCGTATCTATTTGAGAATAAGTATATCCAAATAAAAATAGAAAAAGGGAAAAAAATAGAAGTACTTGTTTCATATATTAAAAGATGTATTACAAAAATAAGGGTGCAAATATAGGATAAAATAGATAGGATTAAGAAAAATATGAGAAAATTTTGTTACCGAATTATTTTTATTTTTGCCAAAAATTTAGGTATCACTACATTCATATTTCAAATCTAAAATCTAAAATTTCTTTTAATGCGCACCATACTTATCCTCATTAAAAAAGAGTTTTTGCAAGTGTACAGGAATACTTTGCTCATGCAAATTCTTATTGTGGCGCCATTAGTACAATTTTTACTCTTTCCTTTTACTGCAGATTATGAAATAAAAACGCTTCATATTGCTTTTATTGATCATGATAGATCATCTATTACGAGAGAAATACAAGATAAGTTTGAATATTCGAGATATTTTGTGAATTATGGTTTGTTAGACACAAAAAATGAAGCGGAAGATCTTATGTTACAAGATAAAATTGATATTCTGATTGAATTTCCAGAGTATTTCGAAAGAAGTATGATGAATATTGAAAAGGCTACGATTGCTATTACAGCTAACGCAATAAACAGTGTTAAAGCTGGTATTGGAGTAGGATATGCGCAAACTGTAATCGGAGAGTTTTATGAAGAAAAAGTATCGGAATTGAGCATAATGGGAGATTCGCCATCAAAACTAATGACGGTGAATATTTACTGGTACAACGAGCAAATGAACTATAAGAACTTGATTGTCCCCGGAATTTTAGTGATTTTGGTAACCTTAATTGGAGCCTATGTTACAGCATTAAATATTGTTCGTGAAAAAGAGATTGGAACAATTGAACAAATTAATGTATCCCCTATTCCGAAGTGGCAATTTTTAGTAGGCAAAATGATCCCCTTTTGGATTCTCGGTATGGCTGAATTTTTATTAGGATTGTTTCTTATGAAGATAGTGTTTGGAATAACTGTGCAAGGCAGCTTGCCCGTACTCATTTCTGTAACCACTATCTACCTGTTAGTCATGTTAGGTCTGGGTTTTTTTATTTCAAGTGTCTCATCCAACCAGCTGCAAGCAATGTTTATCGTATTTTTCCTCTTTATTGTTTTTGTTTTGTTAAGCGGATTGTTCACGCCTATTGAAGGGATGCCACAATGGGCAGTTTATATCAATTATCTCAATCCTATGTCGTATTATATGGATGTCATTAAACTCATTGTGTTAAAAGGCAGTGGAATAGAAGAAATAAAGATGCAAATCAGCGTGCTTTCAGGAATGGCAGTATTCATAAATACAGCGGCACTAATCAGTTATCGCGAAACAAACAAATAGCCGTTATTCAATTACCAATTAAAAATTTTGCTTATAAATTACATTTATATCTACTTTTCCTCTTCATCCTCAATTTTTACTACTTTTTTTGAAGAAAGATACGTATAAATGGCAGGAATGATGAACAGGGTGAGCAGGGTGGAAAAAATCATTCCACCCACTACGGCTATCCCCATTGCTACGCGGCTTTCGCTGCCTGCGCCGGTGGCAACCGCCATCGGTAAAATACCAAGTACAGTGGATAAACTGGTCATTAATATAGGACGAAAACGGGAAATAGCCGCATCAACAATCGCTTGTTTGAGCGGAACTCCTTCCTGTTTTTTCTGATTGGCAAACTCCACAATCAAAATACCATTTTTGGTAACTAATCCAATCAACATGATCATGGCAATTTGACTGAAAATATTCATCGTTTGTCCAAAAAATGAGAGCGATAACAGAGCGCCCATGAGCGCCAAAGGAACCGTAAGCATGATAATGAACGGATCGCGAAAACTTTCAAAATTGGCGGAAAGTACTAAGTAGATAAATATTAACGCCAAAAAGAATGTAAATAACAAACTGGAAGAACTTTCCACAAAATCTTTGGAACTTCCGGAAAGTGTGGTCTTGTAGTTATCATCCAATGTTTCTGTGGCAATTTTGTCCATCTCTTGAATTCCCTGTCCAAGCGTATAACCTTTTGCAGGATTGGCGGAAACAGTGGCAGATACGAATCGGTTGTAACGATAAAGTTGCGGAGGCGTTGAGTTTTCAGAAAGTTCTACCAAATTATTCAACCCGATAAGTTCGCCATTTACATTACGAACATAAACATTATCCAAATCGGTGGGTTTACTTCTGTTTTTTTGGTCAAATTGCGTAATTATTTGATATTGTTTACCATTATAAATATAATATCCTACTCTTTGGTCGCTCATGGTGAGTTGTAAAGTTCGGGAAATTTCCTCCACAGAAACGCCAAGTAAAGCCGCTTTATCTCTATTTATCCGTAAAGTAAGTTCGGGTTTGGTAAATTTTAAATTCAAATCGTAAGCCGAAAAAGCAGGATTTTGCGAAACTTTGTCCATAAATTCCGGAAGAACAATTTTTAAATCTTCCAAATTTTTTGCTTGAATTACATATTCTACGGGCATTCCTCCTCTGCTATTTCCAAAAGTTTGCCGTTGTGTCATGATGGTTCTGGCGCCGGTAAATTTTCTCAGTGTAGGCGCAATCTCTTCGGCTATTTCTTGTTGCGAGCGTGTTCTTTCATTCGGATCTTTTAAAATTACGTTAGAAAAGGAGGAGTTCACACTGCCACGTCCAACCAATGAAAACATCATATCTGTTTCGGGAATAGATTCTTTGAGATATTGACTTAATTCTGTGGTATAATTATCCATATATTGGAAAGAGGTTCCTTCGGGAGCGGTGGAAGAAACACGCAACGAAGATCGGTCTTCTATCGGCGCCATTTCGGAGGGCATTTTACCCCACAAATAAACGGAATAAACGAGCGCCACAATAAGGAAAACGGGCGCTATCCACCGCGCTTTCATAAACCCTGTTAATCCCTTTTTATAAATATGATTAAGCCATTCAAAAAAAGGTTCTGTAACACGAAACAACCACGATTCTTTTTCCTGTTTTTTTAAAATACGGCTACACAACATAGGGGTCAAACTCAAAGAGACAAATGCAGAGATTACAATGGCACCCGCAATTACTAAACTAAATTCGCGGAAAAGTCGCCCCGTAGTTCCCTGTAAAAAAACAATAGGGAAAAATACCGCAACCAGAGCAATCGTAGTGGCTATAATTGCAAAATAGATCTCTTTTGAACCTTTAAAAGACGCCTGTATAGGCGAAATTCCGGATTCAATTTTTTGGTAAATATTTTCCATTACCACAATCGCATCATCCACCACCATGCCAATAGACAATACGATAGCTAACAGTGTTAAAATATTGATAGAGAATCCAAAAATATACATAATAAAAAATGTACCGATGAGAGAAATGGGGATAGCAACAATGGGAATTAAGGTGGTTCTTACATTTCTCAAAAAGAGGAAAATAATCAATACCACCAAACAAAACGCTTCTACAATAGTATCTTGCACTTCTTTGATAGCATTTCGGATATAGGTTGTATCATCAAAAGTTACCTTTGCCTCCATACCAACAGGTAGATTCTTTTCAATATCAGGCAACACAGTTTTTACACGATTTACAATATCAATGTAGTTAGAGCCGGGTTGCGGAATGATGATACAGTTGACCATCGTTTTGCCATCCTGTTTCATAATAGATCTCACATTTTCGGCGTCAATTTCGGCAGTTCCGATGTCGCAAAATCTGATGACGCGTTCGTTCGTTTGAGAAATGATGAGATTGTTAAAGTCTTCAATCGTTTGCAGACGTCCCATCGTTCTCACTGTTAGTTCGGTATTCTCTCCTTCAATTCTTCCGGAGGGGAGTTCTACGTTTTCGCGGGTAACGGCATTGCTTATATCTGAGGGAGTGAGTTGGTAGGCTGCCAACAGCATGGGATCCATTTTAAGTCGGATGGCTAATTTTTTTTCTCCCCAAATTTCAACAGAACTCACACCGGGTAT
>WRNX01000014.1 GCA_009776395.1 Lentimicrobiaceae bacterium | reverse complement strand
ATGGGTAGAGAGTTTTTACAATTAAAAGAACAAAAAGAGCGTGAAAACACTGCATACAACGGGCGGTTTGGCGTAATGGCGGCAGTAGCCCCGCAGAAACGGCAGTGCAAATTTGCAAGGGAGTACCCCGCGGGAAGTTTTGTGGAAGCCGCCACTACGCCAAGCCGCCACCACGATAGCCGCCATAATTTTCGGCACACAAACCTCAACCGCCCAACGGGTTTTAACCTACGACGAATACATCAAAAACGTTCGTGAAAAAAATATTGAATATATCGTTGAAAAATACAACGTATCCATTGCCGAGGCAAACGCACAGGCGGCAAAAGTGATGCCCGACCCCGAATTTTCGTTTAATTATGAAAACTGCCAGGATTGGAATCTGCTAATGGGACAGGTTTATGCCGCCGAACTTGGTTATACGTTGGAACTTGGCGGAAAACGTCGTGCAAGAATAGCGATGGCAAAAAGCGAACAACAAATAACCGAAGCGTTGGTAGAGGACTTTTTTCGCAATCTTCGCGCAGACGCCACACTCGGCTTGTCGTATGGCAGAATTATTAGAGGGCAGTGCCCTTGACCATGCTACCACAATTTTGGAAAAGAAAAAATACAGTTATACGCATGGCGAAACCTCTCTTTTGGAAGTGATGGATGCACAACGAACAGCAAACGAAGTTTTTTACAATTATTTTGAAACGATTTATAATGCTGATGCAGCATTGGTGGAATTGTGCAGAGTGGTAGGAATTTGGGATGTGGAATTTTAGAATATATTAAAAAAATGCTTTCTTTGCACTTCAAATTATTAAAGAAAATTTAATTTAATCATCAAGTATATGAGTATCAAAGGAACAAAAACCGAACAAAACCTGTTAAAATCATTTGCCGGCGAAAGTCAGGCGCGAAACAGGTACACATTTTTTGCGAGTAAAGCCAAAAAAGATGGCTTTGAGCAGATTGCCGCTATTTTTGAGGAAACGGCAGCACAGGAAAAAGAACACGCCAAACTTTTCTTCAAATTTTTAGAGGGTGGAATGGTAGAAATTACTGCCACTTTCCCTGCCGGAGTAATTGGAACTACTGCTGAAAATCTTTTAGCGGCAGCCAACGGCGAACACGAAGAATGGTTTGTGGACTATCCCGAATTTGCACGCATTGCAGAAACAGAAGGATTTAAGGAAATTGCAACCGCCTTTAAATTGGTAGCCACTGTTGAAAAAAGACACGAAGAACGCTACCGCAAATTATTACAGAATATTGAAAATGATAATGTTTTTAAATCTTCTGAAAAAATGATGTGGGCTTGCCGCAACTGCGGATATTTACATTATGGCGAAAAAGCAATAGAACTTTGTCCTTGCTGCAAACACCCACAATCCTATTTTGAATTACAAGCCGAAAACTATTAATATTGAAACATTATCTAACGGATTTATTGAGTTGTAGTATAATTTCGAAATTTACCTCACCTCCATCCTCTCTGTAACATCATTATAATCCAACATAACTTTTCTATTATCATCAATACGGTTTAACAGAATCTCTTCTGCTAAAACATCTTCTACGTGTCTTTGGATGGCGCGTTTGAGTGGACGTGCGCCAAAGTTGCTGTCCCAACCTGCTTCAGACAGAAAATCTTTCGCCTTGTCGGTTATTGTTACCTCTAAACCGAGACCTGCCACACGCTTTAAAACTTTATTCAATTCAATTTCAATAATTTTCACTATTTCCGGTTTATCCAAACTATTGAAATATACAATATCATCAATACGATTTAAAAACTCTGGGGCAAAGTTCTTTTTGAGGGCATTTTCCAAAACGCCATGTTCTATTTTGCCTTTATTTGCCTGTATTGCAGAAGTGCTGAATCCTACACCGGTACCGAAGTCTTTCAATTCACGAGATCCAATGTTGGAAGTCATAATGATAATGGTGTTTTTAAAATCCACTTTTCTACCGATGCCATCCGTCAGTTGTCCGTCATCAAATACTTGCAACAAAACATTATACACATCGTGATGTGCTTTTTCAATTTCATCTAACAACACAATTGAGTAGGGCTTGCGACGCACTTTTTCGGTAAGTTGTCCACCTTCTTCGTATCCCACATATCCCGGAGGCGCGCCAATTAATCGCGATACCGTATGTTTTTCCATATATTCGCTCATATCTAAACGTATCATTGCTTCTTGCGAATCAAACAGATAATCGGCTAAAACTTTTGCCAAGTATGTTTTTCCAACTCCGGTAGGTCCTAAAAATATGAAAGTACCGATGGGCTTATTCGGATCTTTTAATCCTACTCTGTTTCTTCTGATGGCTTTAGCAATTTTCAAAACCGCCTCCTCTTGTCCAATAATTTTTCCTTCCAATTCTTGCTCCATTAGCAATAACTTTTCGCTTTCATTTTTGGCGATACGTTTTACGGGAACACCGGTCATCATGGCTATCACTTCCGCTACATTTTCATCAGTAACTTCCGGACGTTGGACATCGGATTGATTTTCCCAATTTTTTTTATGTTGCGCCAACTCTTCTTCGGCAATTTTAGTGGCATCACGATAATCTGCTGCCAATTGAAACTGTTGATTGGTTACAGCGTCATTTTTCAATTTTTGCAAATCATCAATCTGTTTTTCAAGGTCTAAAATCTCTTGCGGCACATGGATATTGGTGATATGCACACGCGCACCGGCTTCATCCAATGCATCAATTGCCTTATCAGGCAAACATCTGTCTGTTATATAACGAGACGATAGCGCTACGCAGGCTTGCAATGCTTCATCCGAATAGCGTACCAAATGATGATCTTCATAACGATCTTTAATGTTTTTCAAGATTTCCAACGTTTCTTCAATGGTGGTAGGTTCCATCATAATTTTTTGAAAACGACGTTCCAATGCGCCATCTTTTTCAATATATTGACGATATTCATCTAAGGTAGTTGCGCCAATACACTGAATATCACCGCTTGCAAGTGCTGGTTTGAACATATTGGAGGCATCTAAACTACCCGGCGGGCTTCCGGCGCCTACCATGGTGTGTAATTCATCAATAAAGAGAATCACATCCTTGTTTTTTTCCAATTCTGAAACAATTCCTTTCATTCGTTCTTCAAATTGTCCGCGATACTTGGTTCCTGCCACCAACGCGCCCATATCCAAACTAATGATACGCTTATTAAGTAATGTTCGCGATACTCTTCCCTGTGAAATTCTCATGGCAAGTCCTTCTGCAATAGCAGATTTTCCCACGCCTGGCTCACCAATGAGAACAGGGTTATTCTTTTTTCTACGGCTTAAGATTTGTGCAATTCTTTCCAATTCTTTATCTCTGCCTACAATAGGGTCTAATCTTCCTTCTGCGGCGTGTTTGGTAAGATCTTTTCCGAAACTATCCAACATGGGTGTTGTGCCGCGTGTTTGTCCTTTTTGCTGCTTACCGCCCCGTCTGCGATTATCCTCCTCGTCATCATCCTCATCATCATCTGTGCCTGCCATAGCGGCGCCAAAACCAATGGGAGTTTCCTCTTTTTTTATGTCGGCAATCACATTCTCGTAAGTC
The DNA here is from genome assembly GCA_009776395.1 of Lentimicrobiaceae bacterium. Classification (GTDB taxonomy): domain Bacteria; phylum Bacteroidota; class Bacteroidia; order Bacteroidales; family WCHB1-69; genus WRNX01. The sequence continues at coordinate 15,310 of WRNX01000014.1, read as the reverse complement.
ATACCTGTTTTACGCAACAACAACTTGATGGCGTTATTTGAATCGGCTCTTCCATCTTTTAATACTGCCAATACAAAGTGAATCATTTCAATATACTCGCTCCTGCACTCTTTTGACACTAAGTATGCCAATCGAAACAAATTTTCTGTCAGTACATTAAACTTGATGGTATCAAATGTAGATTCGTTTTTAAATTCGTTATTTTGCAATAATTCTTCAATTTGCTGGCACAGTTGCGGCGTATCAATTTTGTAAAGATCGCAAATTTGCTGTACACTATTAAAGGAGGTGGTCTTAAAGATGGCAAGTGCCAGATGTTCCACACCTACTGAATTATAACCGTATTTTACTGCTAATTTTTTTGCCTCATCCAAGGCGTTTTTCATCTCTTCGGAAAACTTAAAGTTCATTTTCTAAATTATTTAAAGAATAGTGTCCGTAGGCTGGACATTTTTGTGTGGTGTAGCAGGAATTTATCAAAAATGCAAGCGCTACAATGAAAAAAAATAAAATGATGGCTCTTTTCATAACGGGTAATTTATTGTTTTTTGAAATTACTAACTCTCAATTTTTTTTATAATCTTTTCTATTTAAACAACCTAAACAAATCCATTCCATTCGCATAAAGTAACAGCGCTATAAGAATGGCAAATCCTACTGTATTGGCATAGCCAATAAATTTATCGCCGGGTCGTTTTCCTGTAATCATCTCAAAGAGAATGAAGAAAATGTAACCGCCATCTAATGCTGGAATAGGTAAAATATTCATAAACGCCAAAATCACAGAAAGAAACGCTACCATAGACCAAAAATGCTCCCAATTCCAACTTTTAGGAAAGAATTTTCCTAATGTGATAAAACCGCCTATTTGAGTAGAACCCTCTTTGGTAAAAACTCTTTTAAACTGTTTGATATAAAAAGTGAGCGTATTTACCCCCTCTTTAATGCCTTGCGGAATAGATTCAATAAAATTGTAATTGTCGGTAACAGTTTGTAAGTATTTATACGGGCTTTCAACACTAACGCCAATCTTTCCCTCTTCATTCACAAAGAGAGGTAAGGATTGTAAACTGTTGTCGCGATAAAAATGTAAGGTAACCTCTTTGTTCTTAGCATATTTTAATTCTTCTTGAAAATCTGAGAAAAGATAAATCTGCAAAGTGTCAATACCTACTAAACTGTCGCCTTGCATCAAACCTGCCTGGGCAGCGGGGGCACCGGGTGTAACCTCTTCAATTACAAAAGGAAAATCGTAAGTACAGAACTGTTCGCCCAGCAATTTTTTCCAATTATCTTCTTTAAGATGCAGTGTTTCAATATTATTATTGCGCAATACCACTACTTCTTTCGGATTATCCAATAAAAGTTTTTTTATAAAATCCATGAGAAGATGTGGTGTTTCGCCATCCACTGAAACAATTTTATCTCCGTTTTTAAAACCCGCATATTGCGCCGCATCAGAAAAAGCAAGTCCATAATGAGCATTTTCGAGCGGGATATATTGTTTGCCCCATGTAAACATAAGGGCAATATAGAGAATCATGGCAGTTAGAAAATTCATCAATACGCCACCTACAATAATAAAGAAACGTTGCCATGCCGGTTTTGAGCGGAATTCGTAAGGCTGAGGTTCGCTTGCCAAATCTTTTGCCGACTTCGTTTCATCCACCATTCCTGAAATAGAACAATATCCGCCAAAGGGCAACCAGCCGATTCCCCATTCAGTAGATTCAGGATGTGCAGTCCACTCTTCCGGCGATTTTGTTGAAAAAAAACTAAATTGACGTTTCCCATCTATTTTTTTCATCCTTAACAAAGATAACCCCGGATTAAAAAACAAATAAAACTTTTCTACTCTCGTTTTAAAAATTACAGCAAAGAAATAATGCCCCAATTCATGTACAAAAACTAACAGCGACAAAGCGAGAATAAACCCTAAAACTTGCATAGAAATACCCATATCATTTAAATAAAAAAATAAAACGGAAACAGTTGTTTCTTATTTTGTAGCGGCAAAATATTCTTCCAATAATTTTTGAACATATTTACCCAACACATCAAACTCAATATTTACAATAGTTCCTTTTTTGAAATTATGAAAATTTGTAACTTCTTGTGTATAAGGAATAATTGCTACTGAAAATCTTCCTTTTTCAGAATCTACTACGGTTAAACTCACGCCGTTTACGCAAATGGAACCTTTAGGAACGGTAAAATTGTTTTTCGTTGTATCGTAAGTAAAGTAGTAGCGCCAGCTTCCGTTGTCGTCTATTACTTCCACACATTCAGCGGTTTGATCTACGTGTCCTTGAACAATATGTCCATCAAAGCGGGCGTCTAATTTCATGCTGCGTTCCAAATTCACTTCATAACCTACGCGCCAGGCTTTTAAGTTTGTTTTCAGCATAGTCTCATCCATGGCGGTGACTACGTACTGCTGTTTTTCTTTGTCTAATTTCACAATAGTGAGGCAGCAGCCGTCGTGCGCCATACTTTGGTCAATTTTTAATTCTTCTGTAAAATCCACTTCGATAGTGAAGTGAAAATTGGTTTGTTCTTGTTCAATGTGAACAATTTTTCCTGTTTTTTCTACAATTCCTGTAAACATAAATATTAGTGATTAGTGATTAGTGATTAATAAGTTGGAAGCGGAGATGACGTTCTTAATGCTCAATAATTTTTAGTGGTTAAAATTCGGCTGCAAACATAAGATTTTTTTGATTTGTTTTATAAATAGGTATAAGTACTTTTTTTTATTTTCGCGCCGCAAAAATTTTAACTACTAAATTTAATCATTATGCAAAAAAAAGGTAACAAATATGGCACGCATCGCGTGATTGAACCTAAAGGAGTTTTGCCGCAGCCGGCAAATAAAATTGACAATAACATGGATGAAATTTGGGATAACGAAATCCTGATTGATGTGCAAACCTTAAACGTAGATTCGGCTTCTTTCACCGATATTAAAGCCCGTGCAGGCGGAGACTATGAAAAAATTAAAGAGATTATGTTCGACATTGTGGCAAAACAGGGTAAACATAGAAATCCGTGGACAGGCTCAGGAGGAATGCTTTTGGGTACAGTAGAAAAAATTGGAGATGCGCTTAAAGGAAAAATAAATTTGAAAGAGGGAGATAAAATTGCAACTTTGGTTTCTTTATCCTTAACGCCATTACGTATTGACAAAATTAAAGAGATTAGAGATGAGATTGATCAAGTGGATATTGAAGGTAAAGCGATTTTGTTTGAAAGCGGTATTTATGCCAAAATTCCGGATGATATGCCTGAAACCTTAGCATTGTCGGCATTAGACGTTGCGGGCGCACCTGCTCAAACTGCCAAATTATGCAAGCCCGGAGATATTGTGCTGATTATTGGAGCCGGTGGAAAATCAGGAATGTTGTGCTGCTATGAGGCTAAGAAAAGAGTAGGGGTTACAGGAAAAGTAATCGGCATGTGCCACAGCCAAAAATCAACCGAAAGATTGCAAAAATTAGGTTTTTGCGATGTTGTTTTTGCCGGAAACGCTCATGACCCGGTATCCATGATGGAAAAAATGAGCGAACTCACCAATGGACAAATGGCAGATGTTACCATCAATAATGTTAATGTCCCTGATACCGAAATGACCTCCATTTTGTGTACAAAAGATACCGGTTTGGTTTATTTCTTTTCCATGGCTACCAATTTTACCAAAGCAGCGCTCGGCGCAGAAGGCGTGGGCAGCGATGTAACGATGATTGTGGGAAATGGTTATACAAGAGGACATGCCGAAATTACTCTCCAACTCCTTCGCGAAAGCAAAGAACTCCGCGATATTTTCATGGAACTATATGCATAGTTACAGACATACTTACTAAAGTGAAAACACTGTTTTTTTTGGCTTAAGGTTTTAATATCATACATTACTGCCAATTATCTCATCGTCAAACTAATCCTCTTTCTAATCAAGTCCACATCGGTAACTTTTACCCACACTTTTTGGTGGAGTTTTACTACATCGTTTGGGTTTTCTATATAATGGTTTGCCAATTGGCTAATGTGTACAAGCCCTTCAGTATGCACACCAATATCTACAAAACATCCAAATTTAGTAATGTTGGTGATGATACCGGGTACTTGCATTCCTACAGTTACATCATTAATGGAGTTTATGGTTCTGTCAAACTCAAATTCTTCAAATTGTTCGCGGGGGTCGCGTCCGGGTTTTGCCAACTCTTGCATAATATCCTGTAACGTTGGCAATCCTGTTTTTTCGGTAATGAAATCTCGCAATTGAATCTGTTTACGCAATGTTTCACTTTTAATCAGTTCCGAAATTGTAGTACTCAATCTATTAGCCATATCTTCTACCACATGGTAAGATTCAGGGTGTACAGCACTGTCATCTAACGGATTTTGTGCGCCATGAATGCGTAAAAAACCAGCTGCTTGCTCAAATGCTTTATCACCAAAACGGGGTACTTTTTTCAGAGCATTTCTGTTTTTAAACACACCATTTGCATTTCTATATTCTACTATATTTTTGGCTAATGCAGGACCAACCCCGGAAACATACGATAACAACGCCGCGCTCGCCGTATTCAACTCCACTCCTACTCTATTAACGCAACTTTCTACTACCTCTTGCAAATTTTTCTGCAACCACTGTTGATTTACATCATGTTGATATTGACCAACTCCAATGGATTTTGGATCAATTTTCACCAACTCTGCCAACGGATCCATAAGCCTTCTACCAATAGAGACTGCACCCCGCACGGTTACATCATAATCGGGAAACTCCTGTCGCGCTATTTCGGAAGCCGAATAAATAGAGGCGCCGCTTTCATTCACCATTACAATAGTTACAGAATGAGAGAAAGGGATGTAACGTACAAATGTTTCTGTTTCTCTTCCTGCGGTGCCGTTTCCTATAGCAATCGCTTCTACTTCAAATTTTTCTACCAAGTTTCGCAAGGTATCGGAAGCATGCTTATAATTTGGTTCAGGAGGATGGGGAAAAATGACGTCGTGCGCCAATAATTGTCCTTGTTTACTCAAAACTACTATTTTACAACCGGTACGAAATCCCGGATCAATTGCCAATGTAGTTTTTTGTCCTAATGGCGCTGCCATTAATAACTGTCTTAGATTGGTTCCAAAAACTGAAATCGCCTCTTTGTCTGCTTTTTCTTTAAATATTTTTTGCATCTCTGTTTCCATTTGCGGTTGAAGCAAACGTTTGTAAGAATCATCAATAGCAATTGAAACCTGCTCACAACAAGAATTATATCCTTTCAAAACCATTTTCTTTATCATTGCTACAGTTTTTTCAGTATCCGGTTCAATAGTAAGGCGCAAAAATCCTTCCTCTTCCCCTCTAAACATTGCTAAAATTCTATGAGAGGGTGCTTTACAAAGCAATTCTTTTGAATCAAAGTAAATATTGAATTTGTTTCCTGCCTCCTCTTTTCCCTTTGCCACTTTTGAATGGATAATAGAAAACTTGGCAAATGTATCGCGAACTTTTTCTCTCACTTTAATATCTTCACAGACCCATTCGGCAATAATATCGCGCGCCCCTTGTAATGCATCTTCTGCACTATCTACCCCTTTGTCAACATCAATGTATTGTTTGGCAATTTGATAGAGTTGAATCTGTTTTTGTTCGTAAACGATTATGGCAAGTGGTTCCAAACCTTTGTCAATGGCAACGGTGGCGCGGGTTTTCCGTTTTGGACGATAGGGTAAGTATAAATCCTCCAACTCGCTCATGGCTTGCGCATTGTTAATTTTTTGCGCTAATTCGGGCGTTAGTTTTCCCTGTTCTTCAATAGAATCCAAAATAACGCCACGCCGTTTATCCAATTCTACCCATTTTTCGTACAGGTCTCTGATTTCGGTAATTTGCACTTCGTCAAGACTACCCGTATTCTCTTTTCTATACCGCGAGATAAATGGAATGGTAGCGCCGGATTCTAATAAATCTAACGTATTTTTAACATATTGCTCGGCAATTCCGAGCGTTTTAGCGATGAGGGAAGGGTAATTTTTCAATGATTAATATTTAAGGATTATTGATTAATGATTGATAATTAATGGTTAAATGATTAATAGCTTAAGAGTTCAAGATTTAATTATGGGTAGTAAGTTTTTAATTTGCAAAGAAACATTTTTTGAGTAATAAAATATTTATCATTCGTACACCCTATTTGCAACACAATTTTTTTCATACTTAAAATAATTTTGCCGCAAAGATTACGTTTGTTGAATTGCAAAATGAATTTAACACTATGTTTGGTAAACAATTTACATTTTTCATTATAAGTATTTGGCTTTACGCCTCAGTTTTTGCACAGGATTATTCTGCAAAAGCAAAATTGGATTCCGCACACATTCTTATTGGCGACTATCTGAATGTGAACCTGGAAGTAACAGCCCCAAAAGGAAAATCTGTTATTATTCCACAACTTAACGATAAAATATTACAAGAAGCGGAAGCCCCTTTCGACTGGATTGCCAATTCAAAATTCGACACGGTTGTTGAAAACGATTATTATCTTTTAAAACAAAGAATAACTATTACCGCGTTTGATTCAGGAAGTTATGTTTTTCCTGCAATTCCTGTTTTTGATGTGGATTCGCAAATTGTGGCGCAAACCAATCCACTCTTTTTCGAAGTCAATACTATAGCAGTGGATACTACTGCCGATGTCAAAGATATTAAAGATATTTCAAATATTCCTTTCTCTTTTCACGAATTATGGTTGTATGTGAAAGAGTATGCATTGTTTATGGTAGTTGGATTATTGGTTATCGGATTAATTGTTTATACCGTTTGGAGATACATTAAAAAGAAGCGCACCCAAAAGCCTGTTATAGTAGTTAAGCCAAAACCTAAAATTAAACCGCATATTACTGCATTAAAAGAGTTGGAAAAACTGCGGCAAAAGAAACTTTGCGAACAGGGAAAAACCAAAGAATACTACTCAGAACTAATTGATATTGTTAGAATTTACATAGATGGACAATGGGAGATTGGCGCGATGGAAATGGTTACTTCCGAAATCATGGATGCACTTAAAAACACGGAAATCCATGCAGAAGTGATGAAAAAACTTTATCAGGCATGTTCCATAGCAGATTTGGTAAAGTTTGCCAAATACATCCCACTACCCACTGACCACGATGCAGCGTTTAAAGATTGTAAAGAGTTTGTGGAGCGCACCGCAGAAATAGCGATTAATGAATAATTGTAACTTGTAACTTGTAACTAAAAAATAATGAATAATATAACATCTTTTTTTCAAGGTATTGAGTTTGCCAATCCGTATTATTTTTTGCTGTTGTTGCTAATTATTCCTGTAGTGGCGTGGAAATATTTCTTTCGTAAAAAGATGCAGGCATCGCTTACTGTACCAACTGCCATCGTGTTTGAAAAAATTAATAAAACATGGAAAGTACGTCTGCGTTGGATTCCTGAATGTTTGCTTCTGATTGCCTACATTGCTTTTATCGTTGCGCTATCAAGACCACAAACATCATTCCGGCTAAGTGATGTAGAAGTTGAAGGAGTGGATATTGTAATTGCATTAGATATTTCTGGATCCATGAAAGCGATGGACTTTCGTCCTAACCGTTTGGAAGCATGTAAAAGAGTAGCGGAAGAGTTTATTTTGGGAAGACCTACCGACAGAATAGGGATGGTAGTTTATGCAGGTGAGGCCTACACCCAGTGTCCTGTAACCAGCGACCATAGTACGTTGCTCGGATTGTTAAAAAAAGTTAAATTCGACATTATTGAAGATGGCACCGCTATTGGAGATGGGTTAGGAACGGCAGTTAATCGTTTGCGCGAAAGCGAAGCCAAAAGCAAAATTATCATCCTGCTTTCCGATGGAGTAAATAACAGCGGCTATTTAGATCCATACTCCTCAGCAGAAATTGCTAAAAATATGAGTATTAAGGTTTATACGATTGGTGTGGGAACAACAGGACAAGCCCCCTACCCTACTCCATTTGGGAATGTAATGATGAATACCGAAATTGACGAACGTTTGTTGCAATCCATTGCGCAAATTACAGGTGGTAAATATTTTCGCGCCACGAACAACGAAAAACTCAAATCAATTTACGAAGAGATTGATAAAATGGAAAAAACCATCCTTAACGAAACTATCTTTGAAAACAGATCCGATGCTTTCTTCCCATTTTTACTGACCGCAACAATATTACTAATATCTTTTTTATTAATAAGATATACTCTATTTCGGATCAATCCGTAAGAAAAAAAATGATTTTTGTACTAATATCTTCGTGAGTTATATCCGCCTCCTCTACGATTGTTATTGAAGTCTCTTTTATCAGTTTTGGGTTTTGCCGCATTAACCACAATGACTTTGCCCTCATACTCTACATCATTCAATTCTTTGATCGCTTTTAAACCCTCTGCATCATTGGGCATCTCCACAAAACCAAAACCTCTTGACTTTCCGGTTTCTCTGTCTGTGATAACGTTAGCTGAAGAAACTTCTCCATACTCTTGAAATAATTCTTTTAAATCAGCGCTATTCACGCTGTAATTTAAATTTGCAATGTAAATGTTCATTAAATTTTTTATAAATAGTAAATAGGCGGCAAATAAACATAAAATTTTAAAATACACACATACAAAACCATTATTTAAACACAATAATTCTCAATTCTTCTTTTCCTGTAACATATTTTGCTGATAATGCGCGGTTTATGCAATCTTTTTGAATTTGCGCATTGGTAATGTTAGTAGGATATTTTTGGGTATTGAGAATGCGTGCATCAATCACATTACCTTGAGCGGTTACGTGCACTTCTACATAAACCACACCGTTTTCGTTGATATTAACATCGGGAATATTAACATAACCGCGGTTTCCAGTTCCGTAGCCAATACCTTTTCCTGATCCTGCACCTGCTCCTTCGCCTGAACCAAGCCCCATGCCTGCGCCTGTGCCATTCCCTGTGCCTGTGCCGCCGCCAGCTCCACCGCCTTTACCCGGACGATAAGCAGCACCTGATTCCTGTTTTGCTTCCGACACTACCGCATCGCTGTTTTGCGACTTTGAAGGTTGAGGATTGGAGGTTACTACGGGCGCATCTTCAAAATCTTGTGTAGCCAAATCGGGAGCATCGCTTGAAAAGTTTTGCGCAGAACCAGGCATATCTGAACCGCCGCCACCACCACCACCTGAGGTAAACTCTATCAAAATCAATTTATTCGGTTCCGGTGGAGGAACTTGCGAGTACATTCCACAAAAATAGAGTACAAGAAATAAAAACGACATCACTAATGCCGTGACAAAAGAAGAAATCACTTTGTTTTTTCTTTCTGTACTCATAATTAAGATTTTGCTTCAGTAGCTAATAACAACTTATAACGTTGCGTTTCATCCAAACCGGCATTCAACGCATTTAATACATCAAAAAAAGCAACTACGCACTCCACCGGAACAGTTTTATCGGAACGCAAAATTATAATGCGTTGATCGGAATTATCGGTTTCAACAACTCCTTGTAAAACAAACAACAACTCTTCGTAGGGAACCGGTTCTGCTTGCCTGCTTTTGGGATTTACATAATAGTTTTTGTCGGCATCAATATACACTTCAATATTTCTCGATGCCAATTGTTTACCTGCATCACTTTTGGGAAGCAGCAAATTGATGGCATTAGGCGCCACAAAAGTGGAAGTGATCATAAAGAAAATGAGCAATAAAAACACCAAATCCGACATAGATGCGGTGCTAAATTCGGCGCTCCTTTTGTTTTGAAGTTTTATTGCCATACAATGAATAGTGATTAGTGATTAATGATTAATGATTAGTGATTAATTTTTAATTTTCAATTTTCAATTAAATATCATACAGGTTCGTGTAATAAGTCAATAAATTCCGTACTTTTAGCTTCGAGCATATAAACTACTTGCGAGATTCGTGATACGATAATGTTGTAACAGAAATATGCAATGATTCCTACTATAAGTCCGCCCACTGTGGTAATCATTGCGGTATAAATACCGCCTGATAAATCTGCGATATTCAAATTATTAGGATTTGCTTCCATATTGTGAAATGCGATCACCATTCCTACCACGGTTCCGAGAAATCCGAGCATGGGTGCGGCGCCTGCAATAGTTGCCAATACGGACACTTTTTTTTCCAAACGTTGCACTTCTAAATTACCTGTATTTTCAATGGCAGCGCTAATATCTGTCAATGGTTTTCCAATTCTGGTAATTCCTTTTTCAATCATGCGCGCTATGGGAGTGGAATTTCCTTTACACAATGCCAACGCAGATTCAATTTTTCCGGAATGAATAAAATCGCGGATATTATTCATAAAATTGCGTTCTTCTTTGGCAGATTTGTTGATGGTAAGCAAGCGTTCCACAAAAATATAGATTGCCAACGCCAGCATCACCAATAGCGGGATCATGATCCATAAACTGCTCGGCGCAAATACTAAATCGAGGATTCGTAACTTTTCAGTAACAGGTTCGGCTATCTGATTGGAAATCATTTCAGGGTTTGGAACCGTACTTTGTAATAAAAACAGATTTTTCATACAATTTTCTTGTTTTTTTTGCAATAAAATATTATTTATTCATAACGCAACATTATTAAAGTTATTTTTTAAAACAAAAAAAGGGAATTTTTTACGCAAAGTATTAACCCCACAAGTTTTTGGTAATTGTCATTAAAAAAAGAATTTATCCAGTAAAATAAATGCTCCTGCACCGGCAAAAAAACTAAGAAGTACCCAAAGAGAAAACTTTTTCAGATACCAAACAAACTCTATTTTTTCCATACCCATAGCGGCTACCCCTGCTGCCGAACTGATAATTAGGAAGTTCCCTCCTATTCCTGCGCAGTAACTCAAAAACAACCAAAAACTATGATCAGTAGTATATACATCAAGGGGAAACATTCCAATAGCGCCTGCAACCAAAGGAACATTATCTACCACCGAAGAAATAAGACCGATACAAAGGTTCATATTGTAAATGTTTCCATCGAAAACTTGAGTAAGTCCGGTGGCTAACATTTTCAAATACCCCATGGATTGTAAACCGGATACAGCCAATAAGATTCCTAAGAAAAAAAGAATACTGGATGTATCAATTCTTTCAAGAATTTTAGAACATGAAAATGAACCTCCTGAAAATCTATAGTGCAACCGAGACGTAATTAACCATAAAACTGCTAACGAACATAACATCCCTGCAAAAGGAGGCAAATGGGTAATGCTTTTAAATATCGGTACAAACAATAACCCTCCTATTCCCAAAAAGAATACCAAATATTTAATTTTTTCAGGTATTTTATGATTTTGATTTTCAGTATTATTTGTAGGTCGTTCAAAATCACCTTTCATACGAAAAGAGATTATCGTTAAAGGAATAATAATAGAAATTAAACAGGGAATAAATGTCTTAAAGATAAGATTACTCGGAGTTATAGCGCCGTCCATCCATAACATAATTGTAGTTACATCCCCGATAGGAGAAAACGCGCCTCCGCAATTAGCGGCAATGACAATCAAACTCGCAAAAATCCATCGCTCTTTTCTTTTCACAACCAATTTTCTCAATAAAGCGCACATCACAATAGTGGTAGTTAAATTGTCTAATACTGCCGATAGAAAAAAAGTAATCATAGTTAAAATCCACAGCAATTTTCTTTTGTTATTTGTTGTTATTCTTTCTGTTATGATTGAAAAGCCATTGTGGTGGTCAATCGTTTCTACAATAGTCATAGCGCCCAGCAAAAAGAATAATACTTCGGAAATATTTCCAATATGATGCATCATTTCATGTTTGGATACAAAATCCAAAAAAGTTCCATCGGAATTTGCGGCTTTATAAATATCAAAATTTTCAAAAAAACCGGTAAACGAAAAAATAGTTTCTCCTCCAAAAACATAGAAAATCCAAATAGCGACTCCCAGCAGAAGCGCAGTAGCAGATTTATCCACTTTAAGCGGAGTTTCTAAAGCAATAAGCGTGTATCCGATAATAAAAAATAGTATGGGCAGTATCATAATTGAGTACATTTATTATTTACAATAATTTTTAACGTAAAAAAGTATAAGAAAATTTTCTATTAAGAAAAAAAAATGACAAATATTGTTAATACGTTTATATAAAGAATCCAAATACACTAAATTTTTATAAATAGACGTTATGATGATACTTAAAAACAAATGTAATAAATGAAAATAATAGAAAGATTAGTTATTGGGATTTTTACTCTTTTGTTTTCATGTTCAACACAACCTCAACTTACTCAAATTGTTGGGGAAGGAATTGGCACCTATTACAAAATTACGATTGCGGATAAAAATGAGATAAAAAAAAATCAAATTGATTCTATCATTTTAGAATTAAATAACACGGCTTCAATTTTTAATCCAAATTCTTTGGTTTCGAGAATTAATAGAAATGAAACAGATTCTTTGAACCAAATTTTAAGAGAAATTTTAGAAGTTTCATTGCAAGTATGTGAAGAAACAGAGGGAGCATTCGATTTTACGGTTGGCGCATTAGTAAATTTGTGGGGATTTGGAAAAGACCCACAAAAAGAGGTATCGCAGGAAGAAATAGAAAAAGTATTAGAAACTGTTGGATACAAAAAGATTCAAATAATTGGGAATAGAATAATTAAAGATAACCCGGATACTCAACTCAATTTTAACGCCATTGCCAAAGGTTACTGCGTGGATATGATAACCAACTATTTAACTTCAATGGGAATAGAAAACTTTTTGGTGGATATTGGCGGGGAGTTGTGCATTCGAGGCAAACGTGCGCCCAATCAAAATTGGCGTGTGGGTATTCAAAAACCCACAGCAAAAAAAGAAGAGGGTATAATTGCCGAAGAGATTATGGAACTGACGGATATTTCTATTGCTACCTCCGGAAATTATCGTAACTACGTTGAAACAAACGGAAAAAGATACGGGCATACCATAAATTCTAAAACGGGTTATCCTGAAATGAATAATTTGGCAAGCGTTACCGTTTTTGCCTCAACATGTACACTTGCCGATGCTTACGCCACCGCATTGATGGTAATGGGAGAAGAAAATGCCAAAAAATTCGTTTCCCAACATACTGAAATTACTGCCTATTACATCTGTACTAATTAAAAATTAAAAATTATGAAAAATCTTTTATATAAACTACCCCGATTTTGCTTCGCAAAATCACCCCTTCAAATTTTGAAGGGGATTAATCCCATATTCCGTAGGCTGAAGCCTACGGCTAATAAAGTGGAGTCCCGATGGGACTCCACCCCACTACTCTCAACTCTCAACTAATCACTAATCACTAACCACTAACCACTAATCACTAATCACTAATCACTAATCACTAATCACTAATCACTATTATCATGCAAACCTATAACAATCAAAATTTTTTTCTAATCGCGGGACCTTGCGTTGTAGAAAATGAAAAAATCACTTTACATATTGCAGAAACTATTGATGAAATATGCAAACGTTTGCATATTCACTTCTATTTCAAGGCTTCTTATCGTAAAGCCAACCGGTCTTCTGTATATTCTTTTTCAGGTATTGGCGACGTGGAAGCGCTCTCAGTTTTGGCAAAAGTGAAAGCGCAATTGGGAGTTCCCATCGTTACTGATATTCATGCGCCTGAGGAAGCGGCTTTTGCTGCGCAAGTTGCCGATGTGCTTCAAATTCCTGCGTTTTTATGTCGCCAAACCGATTTATTGCAAGCCGCCGCCAAAACAGGGAAAGTGGTAAATATTAAGAAAGGACAGTTTTTATCACCGGAAGCGATGCAATTTGCAGTGGAGAAAGTGCGGGCAGCCGGAAATCCAAACGTGATGATCACTGAAAGAGGAACATGCTTTGGCTATCAGGATCTTATAGTAGATTTTAGAGGTATTAAAGCATTACAACGCAACAATTGTCCGGTTGTTTTAGATTGTACGCACGCACTGCAGCAGCCCAATCAAGCGGAGGGCGTTACCGGCGGACAGCCCGAACTGATTGAAACTTTAGCAAAAGCAGGTATTGCAGTAGGATTTGACGGAATTTTTTTGGAGACACATCCTGATCCTAAAAACGCGCTGTCTGATGGCGCAAACATGTTGCCCCTATTGCAATTGGAAGGATTGTTAGAAAAGTTGCTGAAAATTAGGAATGCAGTAGTTTAATCTCTTACCATCCCTTTTATCCCTTGCTCAAGCGACAGAAACGGTTGCTTATAAGCATATTTTCTCAGTAACGTCAAATCGGCTTGAAATACTGCATTACTCTCTTTTTGATACGCAAACATCAGTTTTTGTTCCCTTTTGGATGCCTTATTAATTGCATCTACAACAGATTGACAGGAACGCGCAAAACCCGTACCCACCTCATACATCCCACTTTGTGGCGCATGGTTTAAAAAGTAATAGAGAACTTTACACACATCATTCACATAAATATAATCTTGAATGCTATTTTTTTCAACACGAATAGAAGTAGCATTCTCTGTATATTTTTTGTAAATTTTATACACATTCGAACTGTTTTCTGCTTTGTGCGCTTCTTTTTTTCCATACACTTGAAATAATTTTAGCCCAGCCCAAAACGGAGGGTTTTGTTGTTGTTTTTCAGTCCATTTATCAAAGTTGTATTTTGATTTTGCATACAAAGAAAAATTATTTGTATCGTTTATTAAATAAGACGAGGCATAAATTAATGGAATCCGTTTATAAGCAGCAAAACTCCACATCCTTTGCGAAAAATCTACATTAAGTTTTTCAAAAATATTCGCATCTGTAGAAAAATAGTCGGTTCGAGCGCCAAGATGAAAAATAAAGTCAATATGCTGCACATTTTGCTCTGCCCAATGAAAAAAATCATCCCGTTGAATTTTTTCGGAATACTCCAAACTTTCCCAATTCATTCTTTTTATTTCTTGAGAGAAATCATCCACTAAAACAATATCTTTGATTCCATGAAAGTTTAACTTTCTGCATAAGTGAGACCCGATAAAACCTGCTGCTCCGGTAATTACTATCATGGATTAGTGATTAGTGATTAATGATTAGTGATTAGTGATTAGTGATTAATTCGGCGGCAAAAATATATAAAGAAAAGGCGTTTGTCAAGGGAAAAAGTGATTTTGTTGATTAATTTTTTCCATTTCTCTATCCATATTACTATTATACTATTCTTGCACCGTTTTTATTCAAAACCTAATACTTGATAGATACACCTTTTCGTCTTGCAAATTTGCGCTAAATGCGGCGCAGGCGACGATTTTTTCGGTTTTTAC
>WRNX01000013.1 GCA_009776395.1 Lentimicrobiaceae bacterium | reverse complement strand
TGACTATTTGAAACCCGACCCCGTAGTTATTAACGATGAATACGATTTGGTTTTGCGAAATGGCAGTACCGTTGTAATCATTGAAATGAAATACAAAGCAAATATTGAGGATGTGGGAAAAATGTTCTCAAAACTACACTCTTACCGTGCCAATTACCCAATGTTTAAAGATTATAAGGCTTACTTGGCTTTAGCATCGTTTCGTTTTCCTGCAAAAGTACGGCAACGTGCCGATGAAGAGGGTATCGTCCTCATTGAACAAAGAGGAGATAAAATAGAAGTAATTAGCGAAAATGTGAAAGCATTTTAATCAATTAATAATAAATGCAGAAAACAGAAAGAAAACGTAACAATTTATACCCCTAATAACATGAAACCCGGCAACATCGTAAACCAATCAAACAACCCCTTGCCAGCCTACAGTACAGAACATTCTGCCGGAATGGATCTTTGCGCATTTTTAACAGAACCAGTTGAAATAAAGCCAAATGAACGCACTTTAATCCCAACCGGCTTATTTATTGAAATACCTGAGGGTTACGAAGCGCAAGTGCGCCCCAGAAGTGGGTTAGCAATAAAATTTGGTATCACAGTGTTGAATACGCCCGGCACTATTGATGCCGACTATCGTGGCGAAGTAAAAGTGATTCTCATCAATTTGTCGAATGAAACGTTTACTGTGCAAAACGGCGACCGAATAGCGCAAATGGTAATTGCCAAGTACGAAAAAATAAGATGGAATCAGGTGAAACAATTATCTGAAACGGAACGTGGCGCCGGAGGATTTGGTAGTAGTGGAGTCTAAAATTAGCATCTCTTCCTGTTTTGCCAAGCCGCACCAAACTCCCAAGCATTTTTCTTTGATATCATTACACTTTATATTGGAAATAATTGGAGTGGGCGACATGAATGGGTTTTGTCCGAAAGTGATCTCCCCATTGGCGCTCATCCAAAAACGATAACTGGATTCATCCAATTTTCCATATTTCAAAAACACTGTATCCCCCACGCTGTAGTTCATTCGTAAATAGTTTCTGAGTTCTCGCTCATCCATTGTAGGCATAAGAATAGTAGAAGGTGCGCCTCGCATTATTTCGTAATTAAAAGATATACCTTTAAAAGGAGAATTATCGAATGCAGACGGAATGGTGGTAATCCATAACCTGTCTTGAAAATCTTTACAATGAATCTTTACTTTAAATTGGTAATAATTAGAAGTTTTTCCATCATCGGTCATCCAAATACGCATATTCGCAACCGAATCAATGGTTAAGTGTCCAAAAGTGGGTACAAAACGTACGCTATCCAAATCAAAACTGTTTGAAATAGAGGTTTGCGAGGTGTAAACTTTATTGTTCCACTCAATGCGTAAGGTGTAAGAGGTATTAAATTTTCCTACTATGGATTGCGTTGTATATGCGTAAAATAAAGGATAATCCAAACGTGGAAAAGGAAGCATAAAAAGTTCCTGTTCTTCCTCACCACTTGGCTTAACAAAAACTCTTGCATCTTTGATAATTACAGAATCCATCAAATATTCTAACGACATGGTTGCAAAATAGGGTGCACTGCGATACAGTGAAACGATCGGATATTCCCCGTTTTCAATATATCCCTCTACCACAATTTTATTGTAGTAATCAGGAACTTTCACATCAATCTCTGTTTGACAGGAAAAAAATAATACACATACAAATAATAAGAAGTAATAGGGTTTCATAGTGATTAGTAATTAGTGATTAATGATTAGTGATTAGAGTTTAGAGTTTAGAGTTTAATAATTTTTTTCGTTACCATTCCGTTTTCGGTTTGGATTTTTATAAAATAGAGTCCAGCGGGTAAATGGGAAATGTTTAGAGTTGAGAGTTGAGAGTTTAGAGTTGAGAGTTTTCTTCCATAAATATCAAATATCTCAATACTCGTAACTTGAAACTCGTAACTCGTAACTTGTAACATTCCTGTCGTTGGGTTAGGAAAAATATGAATACCTGCATTCTCAAAAGTTTTAACATCTACTCCTTCACACTCAAAATTAGCCTCTAATTCAATATCTTCTGTTACGGTAAAACTATATGGATTGTTGGTAGAAATGACCTCGCTACCTTTTGTCCAGTTTATGAATTTACAATTTTCATAAGCAAAAGCGGTTACGGTTGCAATAGTATTCATTTCATAAAGTCCATCTCCTGTGGCGTAGCCAAATTCACCATTATTTGCGATAGCGCTAACCAAAATCCCGCCTCCTTCAATCATAAATCTATTCCAAACCGACGTAGTTTGATAGGTGGGTACAGCGCTTGTAGGGACTTTCAAGGTAGAAGAAATTAGATAATTGGGGAACACACATCCCGGATTAGGATAAACAAAAACACAGGAAGATATGGGAACAGGCACAGGATTTAGATTAGTAATCAAAGACAAACTAAAACAACCTGCAAGAGATTGATAATTAAAACTTTTCAACCTTACAGGAATAGTGATAGAACTTAATTTAAAGCAACTGCCAAAAGCCTCTTTTTCAATGCTTGTAACACTATTGGGGATAATAATTGAAATTAAACTTTCGCATCGAAAAAAAGCAGAATTACCGATTTTTGTTATGCTATTAGGGAGTATTACCGACGTTAAACTTGTACAGGAACTACAAACCTCATCTCCCATGTGGGTTACACTATGAGGGAAGTTTAGCGAAAGGAGTCCCTCGCATCGAAAAAAAGCTTTGTTTCCTATATTTATAACACTGCCGGGAACGGTAATAGAAGTCAATTTTGTGCAACAGAAAAAAGCGCCTGTTCCTATATTTATTACGTTATTAGGGATATTAAACGCCCCTGTTTTTCCACTGGGACAACAAATTAAAGTAGTTTTACTTTTATCATATAATACGCCTTCAACTGAAGCGTAATTATTATTTTCATTTTCAACGTCAATAGAAATCAGTTCCGAACAAAAATCAAAAACAGAACTTCCAATGTTTTGAACGGAGTTCGGAATGTTAATTGAGAGAAGCGCCTGACAACCCCAAAAAGCCAGATCTCCAATACTCGCTACTTGATTGGGAAGAGTTATGGATAGCAGCTTAAAACATTTGGAGAAGCTATCGTTCCCAATTTTTGTAACACTATTTGGAATGGAAATCGAAGTCATTTTGTCACAAGAGTAGAAAGCTTTGATTCCGATACTTGTAACCCCTTCTTCAATAATAACGGTTTTAATGAAATCTCTACCTATATACCACGGGGCATAATGGACTGCGTACTCATTATAATCGGGCATTGCTCCTTCTCCGCTAATCGTCAGTGTATTATCACTCAAATTCAATTTCCAGGTAAGCGATCCGGTTGTTCCTCCGGTTTGTGAAAAAGCGTGAGAAACGAATAACATTACAACAATCAAAAAATTTAAAATTTTTGTTTTCATATCTGTTTTTTCATAAACGATGATGCGTTAAAAATTCAAATGCAAAAATACAAAACATTCTTACATGAAAATAGATTATCATTTTTTCTATTTTTGTGCCATGAATAAAAATTATTTTTTAAAAGGATTATTATTATTGTTAACAGGTTGTTGCGCTTGTTTGAACCACTCCATAGTAAAAAAACCTTCGCCACTTCTGCCATTAGATTCGGTAGCCGTTATGATTGCAGATTGTTATTTTTTAGAGGGCGAAATATTTGTACAGCAATGGAGATACGATATGAAAGATTATGCGACAGTTAAATATGACTCCATTTTTGAAAAACGCGGAGTTACAAAAGAAACGTTTGTTCAAAATGTTAGATATTATTGTACTCATAATAAGTATGCGGAAAAAATAAAAAACAGATTGGATGAGATTGTGGAAGAGCAAGTTGCTGCATTAAAGGATTCTATAAATAAAATACAATAATGGGATTACGTATAGCGCTTGGGTTGCTCTTTCTTATCTCTTTTTTGCCCTTGAAAGTGTTGTATCTCTTATTTTACCCGTTTTACCTGGTAATTCACTACATTATTAAATATCGTAATGAGGTTACTATTGAAAATCTGACCCTCTCTTTTCCTGAGAAATCTCAGGATGAGATTTCTACAATTCACAAACTGTTTCTTAAACATTTGGCTGATTTAGGCGCCGAAATGGTTAAAATGCTTTCTATTTCAAGAAAAAAAGTGGCAAAGAGATACAAGTGCAACCATCCTGAAATTGTAAATCATTTTTTTGAACAAGGGAAAAGCGTAATATTACTTTCCAGCCATTATAATAATTGGGAATGGATGGTGTTGCGATTGGATGAGATGTTTCTGCATCACGGTATTGGAGTGGGAAAGGCAAACACTAACAAAGTATTTGAAAAATGGATCAACAAAAGAAGAACACGGTTTGGAACCGAGGTCGTTTTCGCCGATACGGTTAGGAATATTTTTGAACAAAATATCAAACAAAATAGACTTTGCGCTTACATGATGCTGGGCGATCAATCTCCCAATGTGCTTAAAAAAAGTTATGTTACTACTTTTCTTAATCAAGAATCCTGTATGATTTATGGTCCTGAATATTTTGCCAAAAAATATGATTTCCCCGTTATCTATTATGAAGTTATAAAAATTAAAAGAGGCTATTATGAAGTTAATTTAGAATTAATTACAGAAAAACCACAAGAAACTGAAACCGGAGCGATCATTAACAAATATATTCAATTATTAGAAAAAACGATAAAAAAAACTCCTCAGTATTGGCTGTGGAGCCACAAACGATGGAAAAACAGGAAATAGTGATTAATGATTAATGATTAATGATTAATGTAACTTGTAACTTTAAATCTTAAACGATGAAACTTTATGTTATTCCTACTCCTATTGGCAATTTAGAAGATATTACGCTTCGGGCGTTGCGTATTTTAAAAGAGGTGGATATTATTTTTTGTGAAGATACTCGGACAACAAAAAACTTGTTGAAACATTATGAAATTGCTACCCAATGTTTTGCATATCATATTAATAATGAGCATCAACAAGTAAAAAAATATGTACAATGGATACAAAATGGACAAATTGCGGCATTGGTTTCTGATGCGGGTACACCAGGGATTTCTGATCCAGGGTATCTTTTTATTCGTGAATGTCTAACAGCAAAAATTGATATTGAATGTTTGCCGGGCGCCACCGCGCTAATTCCCGCATTAGTCGCCTCAGGTTTTCCCTGCGACAAATTTTACTTTCATGGATTTTTACCACACAAGAAAGGAAAAGAAACCACTCTGAAAATGCTAAGTGAAAGAAAAGAAACGGTTGTTTTTTACGAATCCCCACACAGACTTTTAAAAACATTATCCATGATGCAAAAGATTTTTGATTTTGAAAGAAAAATATGTGTATCACGGGAAATAAGTAAACTATTTGAAGAGCATTTTAGAGGAACTATTTCGGGAGCGTTAGCACATTTTTCCGCCAAAGAGGTAAAAGGGGAGATTGTGGTAGTGGTAAGCTGATTTTTTTAGAATACCCATTTTATTACAATATTCTTTTTTCCTTATCGTTAATTTATTCTCATTTGATACTGTAATATTTGTGAAAAAAAACTGCTTAATCGTTTTATGTTTACTTGCCATATCTTTTGGTCAGGCACAACGTTCTGAGATTGGAACAATGATGGGAACTTCATTTTATTTGGGAGATTTAAACAGTAAACCTTTCCAAGATGCACAATTTGCAGGCGGACTTGTTTATAGATATAATTTTACTCCCCGTATAGCATTAAAAGCAAATATCTTGTTTGGAAAAATCGCCGCTTCCGATGAAAAAAATTACCTTATTAATTCCAAAAAAGAGATTTTATGGGATTATCGCGATAGAGCATTATCTTTTTCATCGCCCATTACAGAAATATCGGCACAAGTAGAGATCAATTTTTTTAATGTATATAATGTAGGGCATAAAAATCAAATATCCCCATATCTTTTTGGGGGAGCAGCATTGTTCTCTTTTAATCCCCAAGCTATTTACGAGGGAGAAATTGAAAAATACAGTGGAGAAACTTTCGATTTACAACCTATTGGAACTGAAGGACAAGGACGTGTTGATATGACAAAAAAATATGCGCTCACAAGTTTTGCCATCCCATTCGGTATTGGTTTTAAAGCAAATATTGGCAAATTTGTGTGTGTTGGCGCTGAATGGGGATTGAGATTTACTTTTACCAATTTTTTGGATGATGTGGGAGGTTTGTATTACGATTTTTCTAATGAACCAATCTCATCCGATTCTAAAAAAATAGTAGAATATTTTGCAGATCCTTCAAATCCTAAACATTCTCACAACTCTCAGCGTTACAGTACAATTAAAACAGACTGGTACTCTTTTGCCGGAGTAATCGTTACTGTTAGAATTGGAAATGAAGATAGAATTTGCGATATCAAAACAAATGTGAATCTGAAACATAAGCAAGGAAAAAAAAGATGAGGTGATTAGATGATAAGATAATTAGGTGATTAGATGATAAATAATTTAAATAAAATTCCGGAACATATAGCCATCATTATGGATGGAAATGGGCGTTGGGCTGAAGAACAAGGCAAAGAACGTATTTTCGGGCATCAAAATGGGGTAAATGCTGTTAGAAATGCTATGGAAGCCGCCGGAGAAGCAGGAATAAAATTTCTCACCTTGTATGCTTTCTCTACTGAAAACTGGAACCGTCCAAAAGAGGAAATTGATGCGCTTATGGGGTTGTTGGTCAAAGCTATCCATGCTGAAACTGATAATTTAATGCAGAATAATGTTCGGTTACAAACCATTGGAAATATTACCTCGCTTCCTGAAGATTGCCAAAAAGAACTGCAAACTGCAATGGATATAACAAAAGATAATACGGGTTTAACAGTGATATTAGCATTGAGTTATAGCGGACGTTGGGAAATTGTAAATGCTATAAAAATGATGGTTCAGAATAATGTTACTGTTGATGATATTACAGAAAATAGTTTTAAAAATTATTTAAACACAAAAAATATTCCTGATCCGGATATGTTGATTCGTACAGGACGCGAACAGCGGATTAGCAACTTTTTATTGTGGCAAATTGCATATTCCGAACTCTTTTTCCCTGACATTCTTTGGCCCGATTTCACAAAACAAGACCTCGTTGATCTTATTGCACAATATCAAACCCGACAGAGAAGATTTGGAAAAACAGGAAAACAAATTTATTAATAAGTTTTTATAATGAACCAACAAAGATATTTTTTTTGTTATTTTTTATTGTTTTTTACCGCAATATTTTTTATCCAAAACAATTTATGGTCGCAGGTAATAACAAAATCGTACACCATTCCTAATTTTGATATTCATCAATATGAGTATGAAAACAGACAAGTAAAATGGCTTACTTTCGATCATGCCATCGCTTCTTACGAGTACCCATCCTTACCCGTTTTATGGGATAAAATTGAGGTAAACAATCTCTATATTTCTTATAAATATTCTTTATTTAATGCAAAATATGAATCGCTTACAGCAGAAGAGACCGCATTAATTCCTGCAGAATATGTTTTTGCGGAACCTTATGTTAATATTAAAACCACAACCGATGAAAAAAGACACTACGCTATGCTGAGCATTGTACCGGTAGTGAAAACCGCAAACGGACAATATCAACGATTGGTCTCATGTGATATTCGTTTTGAAGGCGCCGAACCGGTACGGGTTACTAAATTTTTCGGATTGAAGAACTCAGTACTCGCCTCAGGTTCGTGGTATAAAATTGCAGTGAGTAATACCGGATTGTATAAGATTACTTACAATGATCTTAAAAATTTGGGAATCAATGTATCAGGGTTGCGTTCTGCCAATATTGCACTTTTTGGAAATGGCGGCGGAATGATTCCCGATGTGAACCCCGTTGAACAAATTGATGATCTGTTAGAAGTTCCTATTATGATAAAAGATAATGGAAACGGCGTTTTTGATGAAAACAGTTACATAGTTTTTTATGCACAAGGTCCTAACACTTGGGAATATAATGATACTAATGGGATTTTTTCTCATAAAAAAAATATCTATTCCGATAACGCTTATTACTTTATTAATGTGGAGCCCAGTGTGGGAGAAAAGAAAAGAGTGGTGAAAAAAAACTTTCTTAATGAAACGGCAAATAAAGATGCCTCTTCTTGTATCTATTATGATTTTTATGAAAAAGATGAACATAATTTTGAAGAATCGGGTAGAGAATGGTTCGGGGAACTCTTTTCCGCTTCAATTACCAAAACTTACACATTTACTCTACCTGAGTTGTATGATAATCAAAGTGGAAGAGTTAAAGTAAGGGTAGCGGCAACCTCGCCCACTACCTCTAACATGGAGTTGTCGTGGGGTGGCAATAATAGAACATTTGTTTTGAATGGAATCGGATCATCTTCTGCTTACACAACGATCTTTGAACAAAATAATTTACCTTTTAACGCAGGAACTCTCACATTCTCTTTGAAGTTTAATTCCCCGCAAACTTCTGCTTCTGCACGGTTGGATTACATTGAAATTCAGGCAAAATGCAAATTAAGAATATCCGGAAATGCCATGCCCTTTGCGCTTATTGAGAATATTGACGCTTCCGGCATATCTTCCGTTACTCTAAATAATGCTTCCGCACAAACAATAGTTTGGGATGTTACCGACCCTAATACTGTGTATGCTTTAGAAGGAAAATTGACGGGAACACAATTTTTATTTCATACTCCAACCGATAAGCTGCGCCGCTTTATTGCTTTTAATGGAACTGAATATAAAACAGTTACTACGGTAGGAAAAATAGCGACTCAAAACTTGCACGGGTTGAAAGATGTGGATATGGTCATTGTTGCTCATCCGGATTTTGTTTCGGAAGCAAACCGATTGGCACAATTTAGAACAAAAACGAATAATTTGAATGTAAAAGTAGTTACGCCGGAACAAGTGTATAATGAGTTTTCATCAGGTGCGCAAGACCCCGCTGCCATTCGTAACTTTATGAGATATTTGTATGATAACGATGCGCAAACTATTAAATATTTACTTCTTTTTGGAAGACCCTCTTACGATTATAGAGGGTTGGTTACCAATACCCAACTGTTTGTTCCAAACTACCAAAGCACAAGTTCTCTTGGTTCGGGTTCATTAAACACCGGTTTATCCTGTGATGATTATTTTGGAATTTTGGGCATCAATGAAGGAGATCTGAATAAAAATACGATCAATGTAGGGGTGGGACGTTTTCCTGTTTCTACTCCGGCGCAAGCCAAAATTGCTGTGGATAAAACGATCAATGCATCGGTAAGATACAAAATTACGCCGCAAAATGCTTCACAAGTTTCTAACTTCGGTGATTGGCGAAATTTTATAACGCTGATTGCCGATGATGAAGACAACGGTGATCATCTGCACGATGCTGAATATGTTGCCACCATAGTAACCGACAGTTTTCCCTCTTTTAATTTGGATAAAATTTACTGTGATGCCTATCAACAGGTATCTTATGCAGGTGGACAACGTTACCCCGATGTAAATAAAGCCATAAATATGAGAATGGATAGAGGAACATTAGTCATAGCATATTTTGGACACGGCGGCGGTAACGGGTTAGCGCACGAAAGAATTTTAGAAATAGCGGATATTAACAGTTGGAAAAATAAATACAACCAACCTTTAATGATTACCCTTACCTGTTCTTTTGCATGGTACGATAAACAGGCTATTTCACCTGCCGAATTAGTATTCCTAAACGAAAAAGGAGGCGCCAGTTCATTATACAGTACTTCTCGTGTCTCATATAGTGGTAGCCGATATGGAAGACAACTGTTTAGAGAAATAGGAAGTAAATGGAATGGAAGATATAAAACATTAGGTGAAATACATAGATTTGCAAAAAATAATAATGGAGGAACTGAGGGTAATTCAAATATGATTTTTTTAATGGGAGACCCCGCCATGACTATTAATATTCCAACTCATCAAGTAAAAACAGAAGCAATACTTGATGATGATTCGCAAAAAATAGATACCCTAAAAGCTTTATCTAAAGTAACAGTGAAAGGTAAAGTAATTGATGATGCAGGAAATATTCTTTCAAATTTTAATGGAAATATTTATCCCTCAATTTTTGATAAATTTGTGAAACAAAAAACATTAGGACAAGACCCGCGAAGCCCGATAGAAGAGTTTCTCGTGCAAAAAAATCTACTCTTTAAAGGTAATGCCACCGTAACAAACGGTATGTTTGAATTTTCCTTTTTTGTTCCCAAAGATATTAATTTTGAGTATGGAAATGGTAAAATAAGTTATTATGCCGCTTCTGATAATGATGACGCAGGCGATTATTATGATAATTTTTTTATTGGCGGGATAAGTGATAAACCCCTTGAAGATGACAAAGGACCGGATATAGCGATTTTTCTCAACGATGATAAATTTGTCCCCGGAGGGATTACCAACCCTGACCCTGTGCTTATTTTAAATCTAAAAGATGAATACGGTATCAATACCACCGGAAACGGAATTGGACATGATATTGTCGCAATTTTAGATAATGATATTGAAAAACAGATGGTTTTGAACGACTATTATCTCGCAGATCAAGACAGTTATAACTCAGGCTCTGTGCGTTATCCTTTACAAGACTTAACCCCCGGCACACATACCTTAAAAGTACGCGCCTGGGATATTTGCAACAACCCCTCAGAAGCCTCTATTGATTTTGTAGTGAAATCGGATGAAAAATTAGAACTGGCGCATGTATTAAATTATCCTAACCCATTTACTACCAGAACATCGTTCTACTTTGAACACAATCAACCCGCAGAAACATTCGATATTTTAATCCATATCTTTACTATTTCCGGAAAATTAGTAAAATCTTTTCAAACCACGCAATTTTTAGAAGGGAATAACAACCATCAAAATCCTATTATTTGGGATGGAAGAGATGAGTATGGCGATAAAATTGGAAAAGGCGTGTATATTTACCGCCTGACAGTGCGCAATTCACAAGGCGAAACCGCCGAAAAAATTGAAAAAATTGCAATCCTGTAAAATATTAAAAGGGTTATACCGTTTTTTGAAAATTATTAATCTCTAACTATTATTACATGAAAAAACTTTTGCTTCTCATCTCATTCTTCATCCTTTCTATTGGTTTGTTATCTGCACAAGGCAGAATTGACTATGATGATTTTATTAAAGATCCTACCCAAAAATATATGAATGTTGTTACTACCGCCGCTCCTTTTTTAATGATTGCGCCCGATTCCCGCGCTGGAGGAATGGGAGATATGGGAGTGGCTACTTCCCCCGACAACTATTCACAACATCATAACCCCGCAAAATATGTATTTAATGAAGATGTTTTTGGAATTGGTATCGCATACAGCCCTTGGCTGAAAAGTTTAATTAATGATATTCACCTTGCCTATCTATCTACTTTTTGGAAAGTTACTGAAAACGATGCCATTGCATTCTCATTGAGATATTTCTCTCTGGGACAAATAGATTTTACAGATATAAATGGCGTTCATTTAACGTCGGTGAATCCTAACGAATTTGCATTGGACTTTACTTACTCAAGAAAACTTTCCAAGATTGTTTCCATGGCAGTTACGCCCCGTTTCGTGTATTCAAATCTTACGCAAAGTTATCAAGATCAAAATACAGGAGTGGATATGAAAGCAGGAATTGCCGGTGCAGTGGATATTTCGCTGTTTGTAAATAAAGAGTTTGCACACTACAATAGCGGATTAAAAAGTTCTAACTTAATGTTTGGCGTTAATATTTCCAATATTGGAAATAAAGTATCTTATTCTTCCGGTACTCATAGAGATTTCTTACCTTGTAATCTGAGATTGGGGTTGTCTTACGCCATGGCTATTGACGACTATAATGTTATTTCTATCAATGCAGAAGCCGGAAAACTGTTAGTGCCAAGTCCTCCCATTGGACATCAAGATACTATAACCCATACCTATGAGTATTACGGAAATGGTAGAAACTTGGATGATATTAACCCCATTGTAGGAATTGCCCGCTCGTTTTATGACGCCTCAGGTGGGTATAAGATAAACCCAAAAGGATGTTTTAATGAAAAAATGAGAGAAGTAGTATGGTCAGCAGGCGTAGAATATGCTTACCGAAATATTTTATTTGTAAGAGCAGGAACTTTCCTCGAAAATAAATACAAAGGAAATAGAAAATTTGCCACCGTGGGCGCAGGCGTAAAATACAATATCTTTGCTATTGATGTGTGTTATTTGTTTGCATTTGAACAAAAACATCCGTTAGAGAATACGTTGCGTTTCTCTCTTACCTTTATGCTTGAATCATTCAATAGAGAGCAAATAAAAAATCAGGGTAAACTTAAGTAAAATAATATCTATGAACATGCGTGTCGGGATTGGGTATGATATTCATAAATTAAAAATTAGCAACAAACTTGATTTTAAATTAGCGGGAATTAGTATTCCTTTTGATAAAAGATGTGTGGCGCACTCCGATGGGGATGTTGCCATTCATGCTTTAATAGATGCCTTGCTTGGCGCCGCAGCCCTTGGTGATATTGGAACTCACTTCCCCGATACAGACCCAAAATACAAAAACGCCGACAGTCTTATATTGCTTCAACAATGTTTGCTTTTACTTAAAAATAAAGGTTACTTTATTGAAAATATAGATATTAACATCATTACAGAACAACCAAAATTAACACCTTACATTTTATCAATGAGAACTCGTTTGGCGGAATTATTACAATTAGAGATTTCTCAAATATCTATCAAGGCAAAAACCAACGAACAACTTAACGCCATTGGACGGGGAGAAGCCATTGCTGCGCAAGCAGTAGTGCTGATGAGAGGATGAGGTGATACTGTTAACGTAACTTGTAACTCGTAACTTGTAACTAAAAAAAAATATGAAAAAAATTACCCTTTTAACATTTGCATTATGCTTTATCTTAAGTTTTGGATTGGCGCAGCAAAAACTAACCTCTTCAATTATTATGAATATTCCGGAAGAAATCAAAAACAATCCCTTGATTAAAGATTGGGATACGCCCCATCAAACACCTCCGTTTAACGAAATTAAAACGGAAGATTTTATGCCCGCTTTTCAGTTTGCAATTGAAATGGCAGAAAAAGAGATAGAAGGAATTGCAAACACAGGCAAACAACCCGGCGCACCGGAACCTCCCGCCCGAAAACCAACTTTTCAAACCGTAATCATTCCATTAGAACATGCAGGACAATTACTTACAAAAGTTTCGGGAGTGTTTTACAATCTTTTATCTTCTAATACTTCCCCCGAACTGCAAGCATTAGCAAAAGAGATCAGTCCCATGATGACCGAATACTCAAATCAAATGTATCTCAACAAAGATCTGTTTGCCAAAGTACAACAAGTGTATGCAGATAAAAATGAACTCACCAATGAAGAAGATATGATACTGTTGGAAAAAATTTACCAAAACTTTATCCGTAGCGGCGCAAATTTAGATGAAGATCAAAAAGAAAAGTACCGCGAGCTCTCCATGAAATTGGCAAAACTTTCCCTCGATTTTTCGGATAATGTATTGAATTATACCAACGATTTTTCTAAATTGATAAAAGATGAAAATCAATTGAAAGGATTGTCCCAAACTGATCTGGAAATTGCAAAAAGTAAAGCCAAAAACAAAAATTTAGAAGGATATCTGTTCGATTTAAGTCAACCCAGTTATTTATCCATTATGACTTACGCGGGTGACAGAGCGTTGAGAAAAGAGTTTTATATGGCGTACAATGCCCGTGCGTTTAAAGGAAAATATGATAATAGCGATGTGATTAAAGAGATTTTACAAACTCGTTACGATATTGCTCAACTTCTTGGTTTCAAAGATTATACTTATTATGCTTTGGAAAACAGAATGGCAGAAAATCCCGATAATGTGTATCAATTATTGAACAATTTAGCAGAAGTATCTGTAATAGCAGGAAGAAAAGAGGTGGCAGAAATTCAAGAATATGCACAAACATTAGGATTTAATGAGCCTGTTCAACGCTGGGATTTTTCTTACTACGCCGAAAAGTTGAAAGATAAAAAATACAGTTTGAATGATGAATTATTAAAACCCTATTTCAAGTTGGAAAAAGTGATTGAGGGCGTATTTCAATTAACGCAAAACTTATTTCACTTGACCTATAAAAAAAGCACTGATATTCAGGTATATCATTCTGATGTTACGGCGTATGAAGTTTTTCGAGGCGATAGATTTATGGGAGTTTTATATTTGGATTTTCATCCTCGCGAATCGAAGCGTGCAGGGGCGTGGATGAACTCTTACCGCGAACAGTACAAAATGGGGGATACCGACGTTCGTCCCATTGTTACCTTAAATATGAACTTTACCCCCTCCACAGAAACAAACCCTTCATTATTAACTTTTTCTGAGGTAGGCACTTTTTTACATGAATTTGGGCACGCTTTGCACGGCTTGCTTTCCGATGTAACGTATGAATCTTTATCCGGAACCAACGTAGCGCGCGATTTTGTAGAACTTCCCTCGCAAATTATGGAGAACTGGGCTTCGGAACCCAATTTTTTGAAAACATTTGCCTATCATTATCAAACAGGAGAGCTCATTCCCCAAGAGTTAATTCAAAAACTGAAAGAAGCGGAAACCTACTTGGCAGGTTATGCTTTTTGCAGACAACTGATGTTTGGTTATACCGATATGATGTGGCACACCATAGATCCCAAAGAGGTAAACGATATTGTTGATTTGGAAAGAAAAGCTACTGCACTGGTAGATTTACTTCCCGAAGCGCCCGGCACATGTTTCAGCACATCGTTTAGTCATATCTTTTCCGGTGGTTATGCGGTAGGATATTACAGCTATAAATGGGCGGAAGTATTGGAAGCAGACGCTTTTTCACTCTTCAAAGAAAAAGGAACTTTTAACAAAGAGGTTGCCGAGTCGTTTGTAGAAAACATCCTTTCCAAAGGCGGTTCCAAAAAACCAATGGAACTCTTTGTTGCTTTCAGAGGCAGAGAACCCAAAGTTGACGCGTTAATGATAAAGAACGGGTTTGAAAAATAAAAACTAAAAAACTTTTCGGAAAACTATTTGCGTCTTTGGCGTTAACATTATTGTTTCGTTAAATTCCTATAATTTTCATGTGCTTAAACGGAATTCAGATATATAAAACTCTTTCTATCTCTTCCATAGATATCGCTTTCATCAATTCCAACCTAACTTTTTTAAAATTATCCACTCCTTTAAAATACCCCATATAGTGTTTTCTCATTTCAAGACAAGCTCTCTTCTCGCCATATAAGGCTATTTTATTAGTAAGGTGTTCCAACAGGATATTTATTTTTTCTTCTAAGGAAGGAGGTTGGTAGATTTCATTAACAAATATTTTTTTTATCTCTTTAAAGATCCATGGGTTGCCAATGGCGGCACGTCCAATCATGAGCGCATCAACTCCGTATCTTTGTGTAAACAAAACTGCTTTTTCAGCGGATGTTATATCTCCGTTTCCAATCACAGGAATTTTCATTCGTGGATTGTTTTTTACTTCGCCAATCAAAGTCCAGTCTGCCACACCGGAATATAGTTGCGAACGTGTTCTGCCATGAATAGTGATGGCTTGTATTCCAATATCCTGTAGTTGTTCTGCCACCGTAACAATCGGTTTGTCGTTCATATCCCAACCCAGGCGTGTTTTAACCGAAACGGGCAGTTTTACGGCATTCACTACCGCTTTTGTACAGGATACCATTCTATGAATATCTTTTAGAATGGCAGCGCCCGCACCCTTTTCCACTACTTTTTTTACCGGACACCCCCAATTAATATCTATAAAATCAGGATGTTGCACTTCGGCAACTTGTGCGGCTTTGACCAACGAGTTTTCATCATGCCCAAAAATCTGAATTCCAAAAGGACGTTCCGTTTCATCAAAAGTCATTTTGTCGAAACTTTTCTGTACATCTCTGATTAACGCTTCGGAAGATACAAACTCGGAAGTTAACACATCTGCACCCATACTTTTACATATCTTTCTAAAAGGCATGTCGGTAATCTCTTCCATAGGCGCTAAAAAAAGCGCTTTTGGATATTTTTCCAAATAATGCGAAAAAAAATTCATAGTATCCTATAAATTAATCTTATCTACTCTCACAGCATGCCGTCCTCCTTCAAAAGGAGTTTCAAAAAAAGCAGAAACAATAGCGATGGCTTCCTCTTTTGAAATAAATCTTGCAGGTAACGCCAAAATATTAGCATTATTATGAGAACGCGCCAAAACAGCAATTTCCTTATTCCAACACAACGCCGCTCTCACATTAGGATGTTTGTTTGCCGACATCTGCATTCCGTTTCCCGAACCACAAATAAGAACTCCCATTTCTTCTGGATGTTCCGAAATATAACCTGCTACTATATGTGCATAATCAGGATAGTTAACGCTATCTAATGAATAACAACCAGCATCTTTCCAATGAAAATCAGAAAAATTGGAAATTATAAACTGTTTTAGTTCAAAACCCGCATGGTCGGAAGCAATATAAGTAATCATTTTAAAGATTTTTATTAATTTTTAAATTAGACAAGGGGGCATGCCTCCTTGCTATTTCTTTATCTCAGCGTTGCACCGCATTCTCTCTCAAATGCGCTTACTAATTTATTCATTATTTTGTTAATTTCTTCATCAGTCATAGTTTTGTCGGGATGTTGCAACAGAAAATTCAATGCGTACTGTTTTTTGTCCTCCGGCAGTTTATCACCTTCATAGACATCAAATAATGAGATTTTTTTTATATGTCTTGAGCCGAATTGTGTGGCTACTTTTTCCAATTGTTGATAAGTAATGTTTTTATCTACCACAAGCGCTAAATCTCTTTTTACTGTTGGGGTAAGCGCAATAGAGGTGTAAAGGGTTTTGTGTTTCAAATATTCGTCAAACAGAGGAGTAATCTCTATTTCAGCATAGTAGATGGTTTTTTTGATGTCAAAATATTTTAAGATTTTAGGATGAACCTGCCCTAATTTCGCAATAATTTGTTCATTATTAATAAAACACAATGATTCAATGAAAGTAGTATGATGTTCTTCAAATAGATTATTTGTAGTAAAAGATACGCCTGATTTATGCAAAATATTTTCAACAAAATTTTTCAAAAAGAAGAAATCTAAATCTTTGGGTTGTGTGATCCAATTTTCTTCGTGTGTTTTTCCGGTAACGAACAGAGATAATTTTTCTTTTTCGGAGTAACGTTTTAACACATCATTATCTTCCTTATTAATAATGTGATATGTTTTTCCAAATTCAAAGAGTTTAAGATTATTATTTTTATTATTGAGATTTCTGGCAATGGTTTCCAAACCTGAAAGGAGTAATGTTTGACGCATGGCATTCAATTCGCTGCTCAACGGGTTCACTAAGTCCACGCGCTCGTTTTCATCCAAAAAGTCAAAAATGGAGGCATACTCACCTTTTGCAAGGGAATTATTCATCATTTCAAAAAAACCGTTATTTGCTAAATAAACAGATATATTTTTCTGTAATTTTTGAAGATTGGCTTCAGGTTTGTTATGTTGAAAATATGTAATCTCTTGCGATGTTTCAATATGATTGTATCCATAAATACGCATTACTTCTTCAATTAAGTCAATCGGGCGTGTAACATCGTGTTTGTTAAGGGGTATAGTTACCGAGAGTTTATTTTCGCTAATGGCATTATTTTCAAACCCAAGATTGAGTAGAATGGTTGAAATTACTTCTATATCAATTATTTTACCTGCAACTTTTGCTACTTCTTCAACAGAAAGTGGAATTACAAGCGGATTAATAGTTGTTGGATATTCATCAATGATTTCGGATACTACTACTGCGTTTGCCAAATCCACTAATAATTTTGCAGTTCTTTTAATAGCGTAGATGGTCATATTCACATCACAACCTCTTTCATATCGGAAAGCGGCGTCGGTTTTCAAATCATGTCTTTTTGAAGTTTTTCGTACAGAAATGGGGTTAAAAAAAGCGCTTTCCAAGAATACATTTTTTGTATTTTCTGTTATACCGGAATCTTTTCCGCCGTAAACTCCTGCTATACACATTCCATTTACTGCGTTACAAATCATTAAATCTTCTTCATGCAATTGAATATCTTTATCGTCTAATGTTTTGAATAGCGTATCTTTGGGTAATGTTTTAATGATTACTTTTCTTTCTTCAATTTTATCTGAGTCAAAAGCATGAAGTGGGTGTCCGGTTTCAAGCATTACAAACTGTGTGATATCTACAATATTATTTACAGGACGAATACCTACAGAGCGCAATCTGTTTTTTAGCCAGTCGGGCGATTCTTTAACTTCTACATCTTCCAAGCACATTCCGGTATATCTTGGGCAGGCAATTTTATTTTCTATAGTAATAGCAATAGATGGTTGTCGTTTGCTGGGAATAAAATCTGCAACAAAGGGAAGCATGGGTTTAGAGCAGGGGATATTGTTTTGTTTCAACGCTGCGTAGAGGTCTCTTGCTACGCCAATATGCGAAATAGCGTCGCTACGGTTGGGGGTTAAGCCTATTTCAAAAATGTAATCTTCTTCAATATTAAAATATTCGGCAGCGGGTTGTCCAATTTGAGCGTTTGCGTCCAATTCCATAATTCCCTCGTGGTTATCGCCCAATTGTAACTCTTTTTCTGAGCAGATCATACCTTCAGAGGCTGCACCTCTAATTTTCGATTTTTTAATTGTAAACGATTCTTCGCCTGCATAGAGTATTGTTCCTGCTGTGGCAACCGCTACTTTCAAACCGGTGCGCACGTTTGGCGCGCCACAAACAATATTGAGCGGCGATTCACCGCCAATATTTACTGTGGTAACGTGCAGGTGATCTGAATCAGGATGCGCTTTGCAGGAGAGTACTTCGCCAACAACAATGCCACGAAGTCCCCCTTTTATTACTTCAAATTTTTCGATAGCTTCTACTTCTAATCCACAATTAGTTAAATAGCACCCTGTTTCTTCAGGGGGCAAATCAAAATTAATGTATTGTTTAAGCCAGTTGAATGAAATTTTCATCAGTATTTTTTTAAGAAACGGCAAAAATAGAAAATATGCGATTGAAAAACAAAATATTTTTTTATCTTTTTAAAAAAGTAAAATATTAAATTTTTCGTATTAAAAAAAATATATTTTTGCCGCCCCATTTGCAAAGGATGTGAATTGAGAAAATACGGGAGTCATAAGATTAAATGTAAAACAT
>WRNX01000012.1 GCA_009776395.1 Lentimicrobiaceae bacterium | reverse complement strand
TTACTGTAAGTGTCGGTAATAATGCAATTGTTTATCTTAACGTTGCAATCATTCACACCACTCCCCATAGTAACCGCTATTCCGTTATAGTTAGACTTTATCACCCTTACATTTTCTATGGTACAGTAATTCTGGATTTCACACTGAACAATTCTGCCTTCACTGCAATCCACCGTGTATTTCGGCGTTCCATCGGAATTAGTATCTCCGATAATGGTAACATCGCCTTTTATCACTAAGTTGCTCTCTGCCAAAATATCGCCGACAATCCTGATGGTGTCGGCGCCGCTGTTGTTGGCGTTAATCTCGTCCACGGCGACTTTATACGAGGCGTAGTCGTTGGCAAGGAACGTCCTCGCCTGTAGTTGCGTTACCGCCCCGAAAACGAATGCTACGAGGCACAATCCTGAAAAAATGGCTTTCAGAAGATTGGGGGTGTTATTGATTTTTTTCATTGTTATAAGTTTTTAGGTTTTACTAATCTCAATTCTTAACTCTAAAATAAGCCTTACTATCTCCGGCTTTAAATTGGAGGCTAATCATTTCTATGAGATATAATGTCTCGCCGTCTTGTACAATAAGATACAGGGGTTTGAAACTTGCGCCTGCTTTTGCGGTATATTCTTTTAATTTCGCGCCGGCATCAAATGCTGTTTTTAGAGTTTCTTGCGTTGTAATGGCGTTGTACGCTGTTTGGTCGGGTAATATGACGAGCGCGTTGGATGCGGTGGTAAACTTTGCCGTTTGCCCATCAATATTGGAAATCCAGGTAATCCCCATTGCCGTTGCAGGAAATCCTTCACGTCCGGGACGTCCTAATGTAAATTCTTCAGCAGCCGTTAATTCAACTTCAACAGACGCTGCTTCAATCTCTTCAACCATAACATCTACAGCCTGGGCAATGTTTTCGGATTTCACTTTTTTAGTTTTGGGAGGTTTTTCTGCTTTTACTTTTGGCGCTTTTTCTTTGTCGGATTTTTTTTCTTTGTCTTTTTGAGATTCGGTTTTTACTTTTAGCACTTTTTCTTTTTCGGAACTCTTTTCTGCGCCTTTTGGAGATAACGCTAACCGCACTTTAAGTCCTACCGCCATCACATTCATTTTGTTGGTAGCGGAAGATAAAGCGCTGTGGGTAGTAAATTCTGCAGGTTTAAGATTGTTGTAATTCACAAACTGCTGATCGTTTTTTTTGATGATATTGGTTAAACCGTAATCGAAATAAACACCCGTGTAGATGGCAAACTTCTTTGTGATTTTCCATTTGGCGCCTGCTTCCAAGGCGAGTGCAACTGAAATCTGATACTTTTGTTTTCCGTTGGAATTGATGTTTTCAAACTTGCCGTATCCTGCAAACTCCTGATCTGTAAGCCAATTGTCATACTCAGGGTAATAGGCTTTGTTGGTAAGCGTAAAGTTCGATACTTTATATTTACAACTTAACGGAATCCCTGCCTTCACGCCCGCCATAGCGTAAAACTTGTGGTCCTGTCCCGCTTGAATGTGCAGCATAACAGGAATATTCAGAAACATGGCATTTTGAATTTCGTTGTAACTATTAAGCGTAGAATGCATATCGAAACTATCGCCTTCGTTATCGGTGAGTTTTGCTGTAACGACATTCACGCCGTTTAAATCCGCTTTAGTTTTGTAAAAACTCAGATCAGCGCCGATGTGAATGCCCACTGTCTTGCCGAAGACACAAGTATATCCAAGTCCAAATTCGCCGCCAAAGCCGAGTTTGTTTTTGCCCGGTGGCGCTTTATAAGCGAAAGAGGACAAGCCGCCCCCGCCGTTGATGGAGAACTCATGTGTGGTTTGCGCCGTTGCAAACAGACTGCACGTTGCAGCAATGATGATGATGATGACTTTCTTCATAATGATCTATTTTTTGTTATTTATTTTTATTTGTCACTCTTTGTGGTTCTCTGTGTCTTCTCAGTGGTTCTCTGTGAAACTTTTTTTGTTACACGGAGGGACACTGAGGAGGCACAGAGATTCACAGAGGTTTTTCCATTTTATCTATCTTTAAATTCTTAAATTCTTAAATTTTTAAATTCTTAAATTTTTAAATTTTTAAATTTTTAAATGCTTAAATTTTTAAATTCTTAAATTCTTAAATTTTTAAATCTTTAAATTTTTAAATGCTTAAATTTTTAAATTCTTAAATCTTTAAATTTTTAAATCTTTAAATTTTTAAATTTTTAAATGCTTATTTAATAACGACCTTCACCGCCTCTCCATTCGCCCGCACTACATACACTCCCGCCGGCGCCGCAAGTTTTAATTCAATTACGTTTCCGATAGCGACGGTGCGGCTGACGCAAACGCCCATGTAGTTGTACACCTCCACGAGATTACACGACTCAACGCCCTCAACGGTGAGACAATTCCCCTGCGGAACAGGATTAGGATAAACGTACAATTTTTTACTGTTTTGATTATCAATAATAATCTTGTTGGTAGAAAATACCTCGCCATGACTACTTGTGAATAATTGGAAGTAGTAGGTTACACCCGCCTCCAACTTGTCGGTAGTTTGAGAACCTGCCGAGTAGGTAAAACCATCGCCGATGAGGTCACTGTTTTTATACCACTTGCAATCTGTAACTGCATAGCCCTCTTCTGCTAATTTTCTAAGGTTGAGCATAAAAGTGTTGTTCCATTTGGTAACGGCGTAATCGTCGAAAGGTAGATTATCTTCCGGAATGGAAATATCGGGTCTTACTTTGTCTCTCTCTCTGTTGCCTGCGTTGTCGGTGGCGATGCTGTAAAACAAATATTTTACACCTTCCTCTACCGTAAACGGCATGGAGGTGGCGGTCGTCCTCGATATAATACGCTCGTATTCGCCGTTGTCCTGTTTCAGATAGATGTCGTAGCAATAAACGCCCGAACCGTCCTGATTGTCCGTTCCCTGCCATTTCAGTTCTATCTCTCCTATTGTACTCGTGGGTCGGAGTATGGTACTTGCGGGAGGCACAATATCTTTATTATTCACCCACTCCGGCGTAACGATGGGAGCGTTGTTGTCGAAGATGATGGTCGCCTTATTCGCCACGACTACATCTTCGGGAAGCCCCTTTTTCAGTTTGATGGTGAACATAACAAAGCCCTGTCCGGCGCCCTCTTCATCGTTGGGCGGCAAAAAGCCTGCGAGTGCGTCGGCGGGCAGTTCGCCGGTGGCGGGGTCTATGCTCTTGAAATACCAGGTGGCGACGCCGGTGGATTTGTTCAAGGTTAATTGAATTTCGGTGATCAAATCCATTTCGGGACGCATATCCACCGTCCATGTATAGTTTTGTGTGTTGAAGGGGATGTCGGTAATCATTCTGTCGCCGATTTTCATAACTCCCGCTTCGAAGGTGTTGAGGTCGAACACGTTCATGTCCAAATTATCGGTAATCCACACCTGTTGGGCTGGCGCAGTGGCTTCCGACGAGTTTTCAAAGTTGATGACGTAGGTGAACTCGTCTCTGTCGGAAAACCACGTAGTGCCGCTTTCGCTGACGGGACCGCATTTGTTGTTGGGGTCAAATGCTCCGAGAAGCATTGCCATGAGTTCTGCAACCTCGCTTTCACTGAGACCATAACCAATGAGGCTGTTGAGACATGATATTATACCGGCGGCATGCTCCATGATATCATTGGCAGTGGATAATCCTTTAAAAATTTTAATTGCCGTTTTGGCAGCCGTTCCTAACGGGACGACATCGGAGGCACATTCTGCAATAACTTTACCTGTTTCCCATGAAGCATTACCAATGCTCGCCACCTTTCCGACAGAGTGTAAACTCTCCGCAATCTGAATACCGCAACCCACGCCGGGTATGGCGCCTAAGGGAACTTTGATCACATCCCACACCATTCCGGCAACTGTTTGCAAACACCCCCAAAGCGCGTCACTTCCACCCGCCATTGGCATTACAAAGTTTATTTTGGAAGTTTCGGGGTCAACATCCACCATCGGCTGTAAGGAATATGCTCTGAACCCTATAGGATGATTGGCAATACCATCAAAGAAACATTTCACTTTAAACGATAAAGTTCCTTTTCCGTAAGGAGGAATGTTCATAATGATTGGCGTTACAAAAGTAGTGTATTTAGCCTCTCCCGAAAAATCGTGCAGGGTATCCAATTTGTGAACTACCCCGTCAATGGTGGCGTACTTGTCTGTATATACGCCGTCTGTATGAACATAACTCCAGTTTTCTTTTACCTCAACAGAAATACCTGTAAAGGTAATTATTTCTACAATAACAGGTACGCAATAGAGTGTGGTATTCCCCGTGTTGGCATATTTAATATTATATGTAGTCCAGCTTCCGTTGGCAACATTTGCAGGACCTAATATTTCCATCCTGATCTTCGAATCAATATAGGTTTCTATTTCCAACCCCTCTTTGATGGTTTCTGTTGTATCGGCACAGGTTACTACGATGTCCCATTTACCAATTTTCTTGTTATGAAAATTAAAGGTGGCGAAACATGTAGATATGTCAGATGTTGCAGAATATTCGGTTTGGATGCTTTCGGCAACAATGTCGCTCTCTCCCTGTTTTTTTAGCGTAATTATAATGTTGCCATCTATCTTTTTTCCATAGAAAACAATCGTACTTTTACCATAATTGGCTACTTTTTTGGGATCGTAACTCAAAATCAAACTTGACCCTCCGCTGCCTACGTTACTTGTTATACTGCCGGCATCATACCGGCTGTCGTTAAACTCGCGCAGGTTTCCAATTTGGTCATATAAAAGAACATCCTCAATATATGCTTCTGTTACCACATTTTCAAACCAAAAAATATCTTCAAAGTCATCATATTCGTCAATTACTTCTAATAATTTTTCTCTTGTTATTAAACTTTTATCTGCGAGTTCCAATGCCGATGAACCTTCGCCTAAAGCATAATATTTTAAATCATCGGGATTGTTTGTATTCGTTCCATTGGCGGTTTTTCCCTGTAATTTCGGGTTTTCCGTTGTGCAGTTATGTTTTCCCACATCGCCATAAGCATCTTCAAATCCGGAATCATTTGCAGAAACAGTATTGTAAACTTGAAACACCTTGCAATAAGTATTGTACAAATCAGCGTCGCTATTATCATAACAAATAGAATTATAAACGCTTACACCGTTACTACAACGAATCCCTGTTGTATTATCGGAAGCTGTGCTATTAATGATTATACCTCTGACTAAAAATCCACAATTATTATTATAGGCGGCTGTAGAATTGAAAACCAATCCATCTACATTAAAACCGTTTCCATTAGTAGCCGAATGACCATTATTTATTGCTGCGCAACCGTTCAAGACACTGAGTCCGTTAATCCAAAAACCATTCAGTCCATTATTAATTGCCATACAGTTAGTTGCCTGACAGGTGGTGCCGTCAAATCCGGAACTTGTATTGCTTTCGGCAACGGAATTGCTAATGGCGCTTCTAACACCAATGCTAAAACCATGAACATTATTATGATTAGCTGTGCAATTTTTGATAATACCCGATGTGCGATCAAGATAAATGCCATCACCTTTGTTTCCGTTGGTAATACAGTCAGAAATATAGCATTTTACATAATTCTCAGGACTCCAACTTGTGTTTTCGCTAATACTTATTCCACTGCTATTATTATTACTATCGCCATTATTATTTGCCACACAATTAACGATGGTAAGATCTTCATAATTTTCTGTGATAACAGTCTCAATGTAAATACCACTTCCACTATTATTACTAAAAATACTGTTACTGATGGTAATTTTAGGGTGAAATACTTTAGAACCATTCATTATCCAAACAGCTTTACTGCTGTTATCAGTAAAGATGCAGTTGTTGATTTTAATTTCTGCATAGTCGTTAGCCACCTCCATACTTATAGCCGTTCCAATACCTGACTCACTGATCATGATATTTTCAATGGAAAAATAGTTTTTCAGATTCACATCGAAAACCCATGTACCATAGCCATTTCCCGTAATGATGCTGTAGATCGGAGTTCCGTCAGGATGCGTGTCGGCGGTAACTGTAACATCTTGTGATATTATTTCCGGATGATCCATCAAAACAATATTACCGGTAATTCTAATGGTGTCGCCGCCGGATCCATCATTTACAGAATTTATTGCGGCTTTGTACGAGTCGAAGTCGTATGCCTCGAAGACCTTCGCGTGTAGTTGCGTTACCGCCCCGAAGATGAACATTAAGAGGCATAATCCTGAAAAAATGGCTTTACGGAGTTTTGGGTTGATGGTAAAGTTTTTCATTATGATAAGTTTTTAGGTTTTTAATTTTTATTCACTAATTTTCTCTGTGTAACTCTGTGACTTCTCAGTGGTTCTCTGTGAAACTTTTTTTTATTACACAGAGGAACGCAGAGGAGACACAGAGGTTCACAGAGTTTATTAATAACTAATCACTAATCACTGTTTCATCATTACTTTTTTACTGCTTTGAAAACTGTTATAATGCCATTTTAGTCCGTTGGGCGCTTTGGTGGTTAAGGCGCCATCTCCGTTTTCGGTATAATACATGCGGTTCCATCCTTTCTTTAACGAAACGGCGATGTTAGTTCCGCCTGTTACGGTAACATCCTTGTTTGTATAAACGAAAAAGCAGACATTGCTTTGGTCGGATGTGGCATAATTGTAATATCCCAGATAGTATTCCCCGTCATCTCCAAAGAAATCAACGCCTGCCAACTTGGCGCTTGTTTGGCTGTATTTGATATCTCCGCCTATTCCTTCAAAAAAATCAGTAACACTTTCTAAATACTCTTCGGGTATTTCTTCGGGTAGGGTAATTGAAAAACCGCCATTGGCGTAGGTAGTCTCGCCGACGCCAACTCCGTGTAGTGCGCCGTCTATAATTTCGGCGTTAAGAATCGCTGTTACGTTAATAACATCAGGGCTTTCCACCGTTGCAGTTACTTTTCCGTCGAACGCACCGGATACAAGTTCATTTGTGTTGCCGCCATTTCCGCCATTTTTTTTGTCGTCATCTTTCTTGCATCCTGAGAAGAAGAAAAACATGGCTGTTGTAATGGTTGCCATCAAGATAAAAAAAAGTTGTTTTTTCATAATAAAATAATTTAATGATTAATGTTTAATGATTAATGTTTAATGTTTAATGATTTCTGTACCATTTTTAGTAAGAATATTTTGTTACCGATATTTGGAAGATTTTCTCCATTTCAGTAAAAGAGGCTGCATAATTTGTATTTTCTGATTCTTTCGAGTAACTTGTTACGGTAGCTTCAGTACTAACCACAACACTTTCTTCCGTCCATCCGTTGCTGCTGTTGTTAAAATAATTTTTCACAGCAGAGGCGGTGGAAGCATTTCCCTCGAAATTAATGGCAAGGAAGAGGTTTTGTTCAGCGTAAATCACATTGCTTGCACCTGTTGGTCTATTCAGTCCGTCAAGTCCATATTTTGCTAATAGCGTAGCTGCTGGCCAGTTTCCGGCATTAATACCTCCGCCGCCGTTGTTGCCGCCATTGCTACCGCCGTTGTCATCGGGGTCTT
Source organism: Lentimicrobiaceae bacterium (assembly GCA_009776395.1). Classification (GTDB taxonomy): domain Bacteria; phylum Bacteroidota; class Bacteroidia; order Bacteroidales; family WCHB1-69; genus WRNX01. Next base: position 14,286 of record WRNX01000012.1, on the reverse strand, counting down.
TACAACCCATTAATGCAATCCCCAGAATTGCAGTTAAAATACTAATTTTGAATAATTTTTTCATATATTACTCCCACTATTATCGCATCGGGGTTCGGTTTTAATTGATAATGATTTAACGCGGCAAAAATAGCACCCTCTACGAAATAACACTACCCCCCAAAGAGGGTTTTTTACATAAAAGTGAAAAAAACCTCTTTGGGGATAGTCAAACATCTGTTTCATCTGCGTTTCACTTTATTAGTAATAAAATAGCGTGTCGCAAAATAACTTTCAACTCTTATATTCAATATCGGAAAAAATAAATCAATTATTTCTAATATATCGGAAATAATAGTAATTTTGCAACTTACATTTCAGCCAATTTATTATGAAAATACGCCTTCTTTTTTTTATCCTGTTGTTTTTCACGTTGACTGCAAACAATAGAATATTTTCCCAAAATTTGGATTCATTGGAGCAAATTGTAAATTCAGGGTTGAATGAAGAAAAATTAGAAGCGTTGTCTGACCTAACGCTTTACTATCAGGATAACGATATTTCCAAAGCGCTCTCTTACGCATGGAAACAGAAACAAATAGCGCTTAAAACAAACCAAACATATTGGCTGGGTGATGCTTATGAAAATTTGGGATATATCTATTTTTATGATCAATATATTGACAGTACGGAATATTATTTTCAAGAGGCATACAAAATATGGAATAAAACAGACAACAAAATCAAAATTGGGGCTTCCCTGTCTAATTTAAGTTTAATATTTCGTCTAAAAAATCAATCGGATAGCGCAATCTTTTACTTGCAAAAAGCGCGTACTATTTTTGAGGAAGAAAAAAAAGATTTTCTTGTTTCACAAGTATTGGCAAACATCGCATCCATTTACAACGATATAGGTAATCATATCAAACATGATCAATACGCCTTAATGGCATTAGCGCTACAAGAGAAATTAGATGACAATCGCGCTTTGGGCATTACGTTGATCAACCTTTGCGAGAGTATGGAAGCACAAAGTCGTTATGATGAAGCTGTTGAATATGGCGAAAGAGCGTTAAAAGCATTTCGTGAAATAGACCAGTCGCTATTTATTTGCGCCGCTTTGATCAGAACGGGAAGCGTATTATTTCAACTCAACGAAAACAAACGCGCTATGGATTATCTGACCGAAGCGATAGCTATTGCAGAATATTTAGGAAATAATCAAATGAAAAATGAAGCGCTATTGTTGAAAGTAAATTATTATTTGCAACAAAAAGAATATAAAAATGCCAAATTGAATGCGATAAATCTACTTGCCCTCACAGATACTGCAAATAAAAGAGATTTAATGCGTATCTATGATTGTTTGCTTACCGCCTCCATTTTTACAAACGAAAAAGATGATGCCATTAAGTATTTTAAAAAATATGTAGATACAAAAAATGAACTGCAGCAACAACTTTTTATTGATAATATTTCTGAACTTGAAATTAAATATGAAACCGAAAAAAAGGAACTTAAAATTACCACTTTGGAAGAGGAAAAAAGATTGATAAGATGGCTAAGTATTGCCGGTGGCGCTCTTTTATTATTGGCTTTAACCACATTTATTCTTCTGTGGAGATTCACCGCACAGAAAAAACATCTTGCCGAAACACAAATCAAACAATTTGAACAGGAAAAACAATTAGTAGCTACCCAATCGGTGCTTGATGGCGAAACCCACGAACGCTCCCGCCTTGCCCGCGACCTGCACGACGGATTGGGAAGTATGCTTACCGGCGTGAGATTGAATTTGCAAGAAATGAAAGACGGTGTAAAGTTGGAATATGTAGATTTGGAACGTTTTGACAGAGCGTTAGTATTGCTTGATGAATCGGTGAGAGAAATGCGCAGAGTGTCGCACCATCTTATGCCTGAATCGCTAAATCGCTTCGGGTTAAAATCAGCAGTAAACGATTTTTGCCACAGCCTTAACTCCCATATTACATTTGATTATTTTGGCGATGAAACACGATTAGACCCAAAAATTGAAGTGATGTTATATAGAACAATTCACGAGTTGATCAACAACGCATTGAAACATTCAGGATCTCAACATATTATGGTGCAAATTATGCAAGAACCAGATCGAATTGCATTTACCGTTCAAGACGACGGCTGCGGCTTCAACCCCAAAGAACCAACCGATGGCACGGGATTGCAAAATATCCGCACTCGAATGGCTGCCTACAACGGAACACTTTTGGTGGATTCTAAAGCAGGGGAAGGAACGGAGGTGAGTGGAGAGTTGAAAGTTCGTAATTCGTAATTCGTAATTCATATGATTAGCGTATTCATTGTGGAAGACCATAAAGTAGTAGCCGAAGGCTTTGAACACCTTATTAATGAATCAGGAATTGCATTAGTAACAGGCAAAGCGTATTCGGTAGCAGAATGTAAAGAACTATTATTCAAAACACAAGTGGATGTACTTTTGTTGGATATAAGTTTACCGGATGGCAGCGGCATTGACTTGTGTCCACAAATAAAAAAAGAGTACCCTGAAATAAAAATATTAATGCTAACCAGCTATTCGGAACTCTCTATCATTATGCGGGTTTTGGAAGATGGCGCTTCGGGATATATCTTAAAAAATGCGATGGCAGAAGAGATTATTGAAGGGATTAAAACAGTGGCTTCGGGAAAAAGATTCCTTTGCGAGGAAGTGAATATGTTGCTTAAAGACAATGATATTCAACTTGTCAGGCTTTCACGTCGCGAGCAGGAATTGTTGCGGTTAATCGTTGCCGGATATTCCAATAGTGAAATTTCCGAAAAAATGTTTTTGGGCTATCTAACCATAAAATCTTACCGAAAAAACCTCATCCTCAAACTTAACGCACATAACACAGCCCAATTAGTGAAAATGGCAATTGAACAGAAATTGGTGTAAAGCAAAAAAATCTATTTTTGCTTTTTTACTCCAATTATTTGGATATAATTGATTATTAGAATTTTATGATAGAATTATTTAGAGAAATTGGAATTACATTAAGTCGAAATAAGTTAAGAACTTTTTTGACCGGTTTTTCTATTTCTTGGGGAATATTTATGCTGATGATTTTATTGGGCGCCGGAAATGGACTGAAAAACGGAGTTACCCAAAATTTCAAATCTCAAACTACCAATAAAATTACCTTAACCGGTGGATATATTGCTAAACCTGTTCCCGGAAAACAGTTATGGCAAAGAATTCTGTTCGACGCTACCGATTCAGTTTTGTTGAACAGTCTAACAGAAGTAGGAGATGTTATTCCTTCTTATAATGTTTGGGGTGAACCTGTTACTTACCGAAAAAGAAATGTTGAGATGCAACTTCAAGCGGTAGTTCCTAAATACCTTGAATTTGAAAATATTGAAATGCAAACAGGAAGGTTTATCAATGATATTGACATGAAAGAGCAGCGAAAAGTGGCAGTGCTTGCCGATAAAGATGCGTTGGTATTGTTTGATAATGAAGATCCGCTGGGAAAGCAAATACAGTACAATGGAATCGCTTTTACCATAATAGGTACCTATAAAACAGTGGGCGCCAATTGGTCGAACAGGCTTTATATTCCTTTTTCTACTTTGAATGCAATTTTTAATCCATCAGGAAAATTGAGCAGATTTACTTTCACAGTAAACAATTTAGAAACTGTTGAGGCAAATAAGAACTTTGAGAATGATTTACGTAAACGACTAAGCAGAAAACATGGTTTCGACCCGGAAGATGACAATGCGGTCTATATTTGGAATATGTTGGAACAGTATCTTCAAACCATGCAAATTTTTAATGCTATTTCTATTTTTGTATGGATTATTGGAATTGGAACTTTGATTGCCGGCGTGGTAGGTGTTGGAAATATTATGCTTATTACGGTTAGAGAACGCACCAAAGAGTTTGGCATTCAAAAAGCGCTGGGCGCAAGACCTAACATCATACTTCGTCAAATTGTGTTTGAAGCGCTTTGCATCACTGCATTGTTTGGTTATATTGGCATGGTTGCCGGAATTGGTATCACAGAACTCATTAACTTTGTGATGATGAAAGCCGCCATGGGGAGCGATACCGAATTTAGAATTTTCACCAATCCCACCGTGGATTTAAAAATTGCTGCCGCTTCCACTCTTGTGCTTGTCATTGCTGGCGTTTTAGCAGGCTATTTTCCAGCACGAAAAGCAGTAAAAATAAGACCAATTGAGGCGCTGAGATATGAATAGGTGGGGAATCTTTAATGAATAATCTCACTTCTCATTCCTGAATAGATTAACCTGAAAAAAAGTTTTAACCTATCATTTTAGATATAAATTTTTATATTGTTTTTTTTATATTTTTGCCGACTATTAAAAAAACAATAATTAATTATAAAAGAAGAAGATTATCATGTATTTGACCCCAGAAGTTAAACAACAAATTTTTACCGAATACGGAAACAGCGCAACAAATACAGGCTCCGCCGAAAGTCAGGTAGCCTTGTTCACGCACAGAATAAAACATCTTACAGAACATTTGAAAAAAAATAAAAAAGATTTATCTACAAAACGTTCTTTAATTAACTTGGTGGGTAAACGTAGAAGTATGTTAGAATATCTTAAAAAACAAGATATTGAACGGTACAGAGAAATTATTAAGAAATTAGGAATTAGAAAATAATAAACCAAAAAGAGAAGATTTTAAAAAAGGCCTTTCGTTGGAAAGCGCCTTTTTTTACATTATAACAAGAAGAAATTTATGATTGGAATTACAAAAAAATTTGATTTAGGTGACGGAAGAGAGATCACCATTGAAACAGGAAAATTGGCAAAACAAGCCGACGGCTCCGCCGTAGTAAGAATGGGAGACACAATGCTATTGGCTACAGTATGCTGCAAAAAAGAAGCGGCAGAAAATACCGATTTTATGCCCCTGCAAGTAGAATATCAGGAAAAATACGCCGCCGTAGGTCGTTTCCCCGGCGGATTTTTTAAACGGGAAAGCAGACCCTCCGAATATGAAATATTAATTGCAAGATTGGTGGACAGAGCGCTTCGCCCACTTTTCCCCGCAGATTTTCACGCAGAAACACAAGTATTGGTTACACTGATTTCCGGCGATAAAAACAACCTCCCCGACGCATTAGCATGTTTAGCAGCCTCCTCAGCACTGTCTGTTTCTAACATCCCGTTTTTAGGACCAATTTCCGAAGTGCGCGTAGGTAGAATTAACGGAGAATTTGTCATAAATCCTACCGTTGATATTATGGAACATTCTGATATTGACATGATTGTTGCTGCATCTCGGGAAAATATTATGATGGTAGAAGGCGAAATGAAAGAGATTTCGGAAACCGATATGGTAACTGCACTAAACTTCGCACACGATGCTATTAAAATACAGTGCCAGGCACAGTTGGATTTGGCAGAAATGGTAGAAAAAGCAAACCCCAAACGCGAATACTGCCACGAAAACAATGATGAAGAACTGCGCGAAACGGTTCATAAATCTACTTACGATAAAGTATATGCGGTAGCAAAATCGCAAACCACAAAACATGAAAGAGGCGATGCTTTTGATACTATTTTGAATGAGTTTTTAGAAACTATTCCCGAAGAGGAACGCCAGGAAAAAGAACCGTTAGTGAAACGTTATTACCATGATGTATTGTATCATGCCATGCGGAATATGATTTTGATTGACAGAACCCGTTTGGACGGTCGTGCCTTGGATGAAATTCGTCCTATTTGGATTGAAACCGATTATTTACCCTCCGCACATGGCTCCGCTATTTTTACAAGAGGCGAAACACAATCGTTAACTACTTGTACATTAGGAACAAAATTAGATGAACAAACCATTGATGGCGCAGTCATTGAAGGCTCCAGCCGCTTTATTTTGCATTACAACTTCCCGCCTTTTTCGGTGGGCGAAGTAAAACGTGTAGGTAGCGCAGGACGTCGCGAAATTGGGCATGGAAACCTTGCGCACCGCGCCCTGAAACCCATGATTCCTTTCGACAGCCCCGATTTTCCATACTCAGTACGAATTGTTTCCGACATCTTAGAATCGAACGGAAGTTCTTCAATGGCAACCGTTTGTGCTGGAACTTTAGCGCTGTTGGATTGCGGCGTGAAAATTATTAAACCCGTGTCAGGAATTGCAATGGGATTGATTACAGACGAAAAAACCGGAAATTATGCCATCCTATCTGATATTTTGGGAGATGAAGATCACCTTGGCGATATGGATTTTAAGGTGTGCGGAACCAAAGATGGCATTACCGCTTGTCAAATGGATATAAAAATCAACGGATTATCTTCCGAAATTATGGCGGAAGCATTAGAACAGGCGCGCAAAGGGCGTTTGTTTATTTTAGACAAAATTAATGAAGCGATGCCAGCGCCCCGCGAAGATTACAAAACATTTGTGCCGCGTATCGTACAATTAATCATTCCTAAAGAGTTTATCGGCGCCGTGATTGGACCCGCAGGAAAAATTATTCAAGAAATGCAGCGCGAAACAAATACCGTTATCAATATTGAAGAAAAAGACGGCTTAGGTTATGTGGACGTGGCTGCCGCCAATTTAGATGATATTCAACGCGCTGTAGCAAAAATTAAAACCATCACTACTGTTCCTGAAGTGGGCGAAATTTACGACGGTATTGTAAAAACCATTCAGCCCTTTGGCGCATTTGTAGAAATTTTGCCCAATACAGACGGATTGTTGCACGTTTCCGAAATTGCATACAAACGTATTGAAAACGTTTCCGATGTGTTGAAAGAAGGTGATGAAATTAAGGTAAAATTGATTGCCGTTGATGAAAAAGGTAAATTCAAACTTTCTCATAAAGCGTTGCTACCCAAACCTGAAGGTTGGACAGAGGCGCCCCCAAGACCTCCAAGAGGAGAAAGACGCCCCTCTCATAACGATAATCATCGCCGCCCCCCCCGAAAATATTAAGAGTTATGAAAAATATTGGTGTTGCATTAGTATTAAGTTCTTTTGTTTTTTTATGTTGTAATAACCACAAAAACATCAATCAAGAATTGAATCAAAAAGAGATGATTACAAAAGATATTTCTTATATTCCCGAAGGGGTTTGCAGCAAACAGATAGATATTTCGGTAGTAAACGATACCATTCGTTGTGTAAAATTTACTAAAGGATGTCCCGGAAATACGCAAGCGGTATCCAGATTAATAGAAGGAATGCAAATAGATTCTGCCATTGTGAAATTGGAGGGCATAATTTGCGGCGACAAAACAACCTCCTGCCCCGACCAGTTAGCGAAAGCGCTCAAAACGATGAAGTGAATTTTAAGGTTTGATAAATAAAAAACGAGACCCAATTTTGAGCCTCGTTTTTAATTAAAAAAGATTAAGTCACATGAGTTTATTCATTCATGTAGATTTTTTTACCGGTAGCGTAGTTAATTTTTAACGCATTGTTAGTTCTCAATTCACTTTTAATTAAATTGATATAACGCATTTGCACATCTTTATCGGCTTTAATTGAAAACGTAAGTTTCTGTTTATCTTCTTCATTACGGGCTTCTTTTTCAGCAGCAATAAAATCGCGCACATCTTTTGTAAGGTTTTCCTGTTTAACAGTTTGGTCATTTAATTGTACGGAAACTTTTCCGGGAGGAAGCGTATTTTCGTTTTTACTCCTGGGAGCGCCTATATAAATAGTAGCTACTAAGGATTTTTTCTCTAATTTTTGAATTTCAGAGGCATTGGGAGTTGAGAACTTCACTTTCACATTAGTTTCTCTCATATTGGTAATTACCATAAAGAAAAACAGAAACATGAAAATAATGTCTGACATGGAACCGGTGTTAATTTCCGGTAAATCTTTTTTTCCTTCTTTTTTAAAACGTGCCATAAATTTTTCCTTTCTAAATTAATCTGTTTTGCCGTAAGTATTGGGTGGGGCTTCTGAAATATTCATAGGTACCGCTTTTTGAATAGATTTTTGTAAAGCGGTATCCAATTTGTCGTAGATTCTTCCGAAGTATTGTACAGAAACTTTATCTCGCAGTTCATTTACAGCACGTTGTAATTCGTTTTGCACCTGAACATACATATTATACGACGTACTTTGGTCGTTTTTAAGAGAGAGTACTCCTTTTGAAACAGGATACTCACCCATATTTTCAATGAGTTTAGTATCTTTTTCGGGGAGGTTGGAAGCGTTCAATGGGTTTTCCAAAAACTCTTTTGCACGGTTGGTAAGTTGATTGAGCGGAATGATTTCATCATTGGCAATAATTTCATCATTAAAATTAACAATTACGTTAAACACATTCCTTGTTCTAATCTCAAGATCCTTAGGTTTATCATCGCTGGGAGGCGGCAAACGTCTTGGAATCCCTTGTTCCGTATTGATAGAAGAGGTCAATAGGAAAAAAGTCAATAGCAGGAACGAGATGTCTGCCATTGAACCTGTATTTATTCCGGGGGATTTACGTGCCATATTATTTTGCTTTTTTTATTGCAGTATGAATTAAGGTAATCACAATGGTTGCGATAGTTCCGAAGAAAACGCAATAGAATGTAAATAATCCGGATCCTACCCATTTAACAGTATTGGGTGTTTCTTGTAATTTAATAGCTATAGGCGATAGTTCCGAAGAGGAAACGAAATAACCAATAATTACTAATAACACTAAAACGCCAATCCCTGCCAAAAGCGCATAATTGCTTTTAATATTAATAAAAACATTCCACAACAAGAAGAGTATCATGGCAGCGAAAGTTACAAAGAATAGTAAGTAGGTTAAATTCAGCGTAATATTAAATTCTGTAGATTGTGTTTTAAACCCTTTAATACTTTTTTGAAGTTCATTCAAGTCAAACTCTTTTTTAGTAACAGAAATGGAAGCATTAATATCGCTTACCTGTTTTAAGAAACTTGTTTCTGCTTTAATAGCGTTTGCTTTTGTTAAATAATTTTGACGTATCACTTCATAATTTTCGGTAAGGTTTTTATAATAAGTTTGAAAATCGTTATAATCTTTAACTTTATTAAAGCCGTTAATAAAATTGTCTTTATCATTGGCTAAAGCGAACATTGATTTTGAATATTGGGGGAAGTTCGATTTAAAGAGTTCAAATGATTCTTGACTATTCACCTCCTGGAGGTTAAAAATGAAAGTATAGAAAATATTGCATTGCAGTTTTTCTTTTTTCAGTTCTGCATTTCGGGCGGTAATACTCTCTTCATATTTATAGATGAAGTCGGGTAATGTTTCAACAGTTGCGTTCACCAAATCTGTAAGCATTTGGGGGTTATTAGCTTTTACTTGAACGGTATCACTGAATTTGTCTGTTGAATCCTGATTGAATCCTATTCCGAACAATATCGTTAAAAGTGCAGCTAATCCTGCGATCGCAAAGATGGAGATGTTAATAATTTTTCTCATATTATCTATATTAATTAAGTGAGAAAATCTATTTATTTATTTTTAATCATGATGTCCATGAATGAGATGGTAGCGTCTTCCATATCGCCAACAATGGCGTCAATTTTAGATAATATATAATTGTAGAAGAATTGAAGGATGATGGCGGTAATCAAACCGAATACGGTAGTTAACAGCGCCACTTTCATACCTCCTGCTACAATGGTTGGGGAGATGTCGCCGGCTCTTTCAATATCGTCGAATGCGAATACCATTCCCACAACTGTACCCAAGAATCCTAACATGGGGGCTAACGATAAGCAAAGGGATATCCAGCTTAAGTTGGTTTCTAATTTTCCCATTTGTACGCCGCCATAAGCAACTACTGCTTTTTCAACCGAGTCAATTCCTTCGTCGGTGCGGTCAAGTCCTTGATAGAAAACGCCTGCCAAAGGTCCTTTGGTATCCCGACATACTTGTTTGGCTTTTTCTACACCACCTGACTTTAATGCTGCATCTAATTTACTTAATAATTTTTGTGAATTGACGGAAGCTAAGTTTAGATAGAAAATTCTTTCAATAACGAAAGCCAATCCGAAAATCATACACAGAAGAATAGGCATCATCCAGATGGCGCCGCCTTCAATAAATTTGTCTTTTAAAACATAGTGCAAACCTTGTTGAATTTGGTCGTCACTATCTTCAATAGTAGCTGCTTGCTCCACTTGGGAGTCTTCATTTTGTTCAATTTGGGCGAGATCGTCCGCATTTTGTTCATTTTGTGCAAAAGAATTTTGCGTCATACCGAAGGTTAAAAAACCTGCAACGGCAACTAAAGCGATTAGTTTTTTCATAATAACTGTACGTTTTAAATTAATGATTAGATTGTTTTTTTGTTTATAATTTGTTTATTTAATGTTAATTAGCTATGCGGAGAGAAAGGGATTCGAACCCTTGAAACGCTTTCGGCGTTTACACACTTTCCAGGCGTGCGCCTTCGACCACTCGGCCATCTCTCCCTCTCTTTTTTGAGCGCGTAAAAATAATAAAAATTGTTTTGGTACGGTTGTAAAAAATAATTACTTTTTTTTAACAAAAAAAATGGATATTTGCCAACAAAAAACAATTATGCTGACTGAAGAAAAAGATGAATTATACGAACATTATAAGTTCACAGTAGATCGTGGACAGGAATTGATGCGCATGGATAAGTATCTACTCAATCTTATTCAAAATACATCTCGAAGTAAAATTCAGTATGCCGCCAAAGAAGGCTCTATTTTAGTAAATGGAAACCCGGAGAAACAAAATTATAAAGTAAAACCCGGAGATCTTATTACTATTTTGATGCCCAATCCACCAAGAGATATAGAGATTATTCCGGAAAATATTCCTTTGGAAGTAGTTTATGAAGATGAAGATCTTATCATTATTAATAAATCTGCCGGATTGGTGGTTCATCCCGCTTTTGGTAATTATACAGGAACATTAGTGAATGCACTTACTTACAGATTTCAAGGGCAATGCACAAAATATGGAGAACCGATGCGTCCACTTTTAGTGCATCGTATTGATAAAAATACTTCAGGAATTATGGTAGTAGCAAAAAATGAAGAAGCGCAAATGAAAATTGCCCACGCTTTTTTTGAACATACTATCAAAAGAAAATATTGGGCATTGGTATGGGGGGATTTTGAAGATAATGAAGGAACTATTATTGCCAAGGTGGGACGAAATTTAAAAGACAGACTTATCATGACTACATTTCCCGATGATAGCGAATATGGAAAACATGCGGTTACCCATTGGAAAGTGATAGAACGCTTTGGTTACGTTACTCTAATTGAGTGTGAACTGGAAACCGGAAGAACGCACCAAATTAGAGTACATCTTAAATCAATAGGACATCCGCTCTTTAATGATGAAATATATGGTGGAGACCAAATTCTGAAAGGTACTACTTTTACAAAATACAAACAATTTGTAAATAACTGTTTTGAACTGATGCCACGACAAGCGCTACATGCCAAGCAATTAGGACTTATACATCCTTCAACTGAAGAACCCCTATTTTTTGATTCAGAGTTACCTTCTGACTTTAATGCTGTATTGGAAAAATGGCGAAAATATTCTCAATACAAAGGCGATTTATTGGATAGCATAAGTTGAATCTAAATCCAATATGCAACGTACGGAATTGGCATTAAATTTGTAAATGTTTTTCAATTCTGCGCTTTTATTATCATAAAACAACTCTAATGTTTCTGCTTTTGTGATAGTTACCGTTTGACTTTTTGAATTCCAAAACCAAGTTTGAGTTCCTACAGAAGTGATGATGCTACCGGCTGCATTTCCAGCAGGATAACAATTCATGCCGCTTTCGTTTGTTCCCGATCCTGAAAGGGTGTACCAACCATACATAGATTTTAGTTTTTCGCCCGCTATCTCTTTTCCGCCTAAATAATTGAACAAACTTTCCCAATCTTCAGTTCTTGGCAAACGCCAGCCATTAGGACAAATACCCTGTACTTTAGTTTTGTCTCCCACAGAAGCAGAGTTATCTTCAAATCCTGTTGCTGCGCACCAGTTGTACAGAAGTCCTAACGAATTTATAATCTCATCTGTAAGATTATCCGTATAAGGAGATTCTTCATAATAGGGAGATTCTTTATAATTTCTCACATCAGTAAAATAAGGCAAATTCAAGATAGATGGATCATTATTAACAGGTTCAGAAAGAATAATTCCTTTGCGAGAACTTGCCGTATCGTATCGGGTTACTCTTAAATTTTCGGTCATCCAAAGAGTATTCCCAAATCTTTTAATCTGATATTTGTTATTGTCAATATCAGTAACAGAGGTAGGAACAGGTTTAAGTTCAGGAGGTTCTGGTTTGGGAGGCTTGGGTTCACAAGAAGATACTATATATATTAGAACAACAAGTATTACAACTACAATAATTAAAGAATCTTTTTTCATTTCGATTTTTTTTTGATACCGCAAAAATAATTTTATTTTCTTTATAATCTTAAATTTTTGTAGTTTACACTAAAAATTCTGTCTAACTGTGTTCTAATCATCTTTATTAATAGGTTCAATGTCAGGATATGGTGAAAGTTTAATCAACATGATTCATATAGTAAAAAATTTTATAAATAACATAGGATGTGAAAATAGTAAAAAGTTCTACAATATTATAATCTTTTATTTGGCTCCGCATATTCATACAAAACTCTATTTTTGTCGCTGTTAATTATATACAGTATCTTTACATTTTAAATCCCTTTATGAAATACAATTACATTGCCATTGAAGGTTGTATCGGCGCAGGAAAAACATCGTTAGCCGAAATGCTGGCTGCTGATTTTAACGCAGAGTTGATATTAGAACGATTTGCTGATAATCCTTTTCTATCAAAGTTTTATAAAGAACCTGCTCACTATGCCTTTCCTTTGGAAATGACTTTTTTAACTGATAGATACCAACAACTGAAAAATTTACTTTCCAAGCGAGATCTTTTTACCGATTTAGTAATTGCTGACTATTTTATAGATAAATGCGCTATTTTTTCAAAAAACAATTTACAACAAGATGAATACAATCTTTTTTTGAAGATATATGATATTATTTCCGATTTTTTACCTAAACCCGACATTCTTGTTTATCTTTACAACAATTCGGAAAATTTATTACGCAATATTACCAAAAGAGGTAGAGATTATGAACAGAATATTAAAGCAGCATATTTAGAATCTATTCAAGAAAACTATTTAACTTTTTTTAAACAGCGCACAAATTTTCCCATTTTGATTATTGAATCTAATACTCTTGATTTTGTTAATTGTATAGATGATTATAATAAAATAAAGGCGTTGTTTCAACAAAAGTTTGAAATAGGAATGCATCGGATTATGTTTTAGTTGTGAGGTTGATCTGTTTTTTAATAATTTTTGAATACTTTTTCTGTTTCCAATACAATTTACAAAAAAAATTATCTCCAAAAACAAAAACAATTCATGCAATCATTAACACTCCTGTGTTTTATCATAAAATAAAGTAAAATTCCTGCTCCAAACCCCTCATAAAAACTTGCAACACCTTTAATTTTAGAACCTTCAAAATCAAATATCAAATCATTATTTGCATAATTTTGAATAATTGTGTCCACAATTCCAAACATCGCCAAACTATCTTTTCCTTCTTTGTTGGATACTGGTAATAAATAAATGATTCTTTGAGACGAATGAAGCAAAACAAGAGCAGAAATCAACTCATTGTTAAGATTATACGCACCAAATAAGGTAATTCTTTTTCTTCTATAAGATTCTTCTATCAGTTTATTGATTTTTGTTTCGGATTCAGTAGGATAGTTTTTTTCTACAGAGTGATAAAATTCTAAAAATTCATTTGCAGATAGATCCTTTTTTATGTAAAGATTGAATGATTTAAACTTTTTAATATTTCTCTTAGTATTAGTTGAATACGCTGAAAAAATGGTATTATAATCTCTATTTAAGTTGAGTACATAATTGGGTAGTTTTACTCCTTTATGATAAATATTTTGTTCATTCAAATTTAAATGATAACTGCGATAAGGTATTTTTTTGAAGAAATGTTCTATAATATTTTCCTCAATAATATGTTTTGAGAAAACACCAAGTTGTTGTGTTAATGGTGGTTGTACTAAAAAAGAGAATCCATATTTTTTCTTTACCGGCAAGGGCATCACATATTCATAATCATCCAAAATTAATGCTTCCCAATTTGGTGATACTATATCCAAGTACCAACTTTCGGCATACACCAACGAATTGCTTGCATTTTGTATGCAGGCATCCCATTTTTGAAGATTGATTTCGTGATGTTTGTAATGTGTTATTTTCAAGTTTTATGTACAAAA
>WRNX01000011.1 GCA_009776395.1 Lentimicrobiaceae bacterium | reverse complement strand
GCAAAATCTGAAAAACGTACATTTTCCATAACTTCTTCTCCTACTTCAAAATCGGGTTCAATTTTTATGGCTTGGGAAAGCGAGATTTGCGTAAACTCGTTTTTTACATCTCCATCTTCTACAATTTCCCGGTAGCGTTGAATTTCTAATTCGCCTCTGTCCACGTTAACAATTACTTCAAAGTTTGCATCGGCGCCAAATTTTTTTGTAAGAGCGGCGTGGAAAATATCTTCCAATATTCTCATCAATGATTCTCTTTCAATGTTTTTAAAATCTTTAAACTCGGCTAATGTTTCTAATAAGTTTAAACTTTCTTCCATGATATTATTATTTTTATTATGTTATTTTTCAAATTTATATCTAAAAAAATAAGGGCTTTTGCCCCCACTTTTGCTTTCTTTTAACAAAAACTCCCACCGGTAGTAGTGAGAGTATTGTAGTGTTGACCAACCTGGATTCGAACCAAGACTGACAGAACCAAAACCTGGAGTGCTACCATTACACCATTGGTCAAGTGTTTGTTTTGAGGCGGCAAAGATATATTTTTTTTTTATTATTCATTTACATTATAAAAAATTGGTCGAATAGAAGAACGTAAGTGCTGTATGATAGAAATATCAATTTTTTTTTCCAACACTAAAAAAGTTCAAATCCAATTTATTATAGTAATAACATACTGATAAAATCGTTTTCTATAAATTTGATAAGAATACACATTTTTATGAACAGTTTTGGGACATCTTTTATTCTAAGCGATTACGGTGGCACGTATGATCCTTATATAGGAGGTGTCATTACAGGTTGCCCTGCTGGTATAGAGATTGATTTTGAGTTTATTCAGAGTGAATTATTCCGCCGCGCCCCTTCCCAACACCCATACTCAACGCAACGCAGAGAAACAGATATAGTAGAGTTTTTGTCAGGAATTGACAAAGGTAAAACCTTAGGTAAACCTATTGAATTTAGGATTCCCAATAAAGATCTACAACCCGACAAAGAGATGTTGAATATTTTAAAGCCCTCACACGCATCCTACACATACAAGATGAAATATGGCATTACGGATAATTCTGGAATTGGCAGAGCCTCCGCAAGGCAAACCGCATGTAGGGTAGTGGGCGGAGCAATTGCAAAACTCTACCTAAAAAAGTTTGGAATTGAGATTGTAGCTTGGGAAGAAGTGAAGTGGAGAATGTGGGATGGAGATTGTGGGATGGAGATTGCGAAGCAAACTAGCAATGACGATGGAGATACACTGGGGGCATTGGTACAATGTGTAATTAAAAATTTACCTGCTGGACTGGGCGAACCTGTGTATGATAAATTCGATGCGAGATTGGCGTATGCCATGCTCTCGATTAATGCCTGCAAAGGTTTTGAAATTGGAAAAGGATTTGTCGCTGCAAAAATGAAAGGATCTGAATATAATGACGTTCAAAACCCCGATTTTTCTTTTCAAAGTAATAACGATGGCGGTGTGCAAGCAGGAATTACTAACGGGCAAGAGGTTTATTTCTCTGTTGCATTCAAACCGATTCCTACTTTACAAATGGAACAAAACACCATTGATTTTGAAAGAAATCCTGCAACTTGCTTTGGAAATAAACGTAATGACAAATGCGTTGCTCCGAGAGTTTTACCTGTGATAGAAGCAATGGCAGCATTGGTAACGGCAGATTTTATGGTACAACTTATGCAGAAATATCCACCACAGGAAACTACTCAAACTGAAGAAATAATAGACAAATAGTTAAAATATAATTAAAAGTATAACCACTAGCTCCCTCTCACTTTACTTTTCGCTTTAAGCAATTGTTTTTTAAGGGCGTTAATAGCGCCATCGGTGGCTTCTTCAAAAGTTTTGGCTGTTTTTTGGGCAATAGCGTCATATCCGCGTATTTTTGCCCGAATATCTATATTTTTGTTTTCCGGTTTTTCTGTATTTTCTAATTTCAGACTAACATCAAATCCAATGATCCCATCATGAATTTTGGATAGTTTTTCTAATTTTTCAGAAATAAAAGTTTCTAATTTTTGGTCTGCTTTAAAATGCACCGAATTAAATGTAATGTTCATATTAACCTCCTTTTTTATGCTCGGGGATGAGCTTGTTGATAAATTGATTTCAGTTTTTCAATGGAATTGTGCGTATATACCTGAGTGGAAGCTAAACTGCTGTGTCCCAATAATTCTTTAATAGTATTAAGATCCGCGCCGCGATTAAGCAAATGCGTAGCAAAAGTATGTCGAATTACGTGAGGACTTCTCTTCTCAATGGTAGTAATCATATCCAAATACTTGCGCACGATAGCGTAGATATTTTTTGACGCTAACTGCTTTCCTTTAACGTTTACAAATACATAATTATTTTGTACAGGATTATTAAAATTTTCCGAATAAAATGTAACATATTTAGTAAAAATGTTTTTAAACGTATTTCCGAAAGGAATTATCCGCTCTTTATTTCTTTTTCCCAGCGCTTTCACTTGATTATTGTACAAATCAACATCAGAAAAAGTGAGCATTCTAAGTTCGGAAACTCGCATTCCTGTGGCATAAAAAAGTTCTAAAACAGTTCTATCCCGCCATCCCTCAAAATTATCGGCAAAGTGTTCTGCGGAAAACAACCTTTTCATATCTTTTTCTTCTACAAATTGCGGTAAACGTTGACTCATTTTTGGCGTATGCACTTGCAATACGGGATTGTTTTCGAAAACCCCCATTTTGATATGATATTTGTAAAACGATCTTAACGTGCTCATTTTCCTGTTTATAGAACGGGATGTCATTTTTTCTTCCATTAATGTGATGACCCATGTGCGAATAATAGTTGCATCAATTTCTTTCCATTTAATATTTTCGTCTTCGATCAAATTTGGGAATGCCTTTTGCAAATATTTATTAAATTGTTCTAAATCATTACGATATGATATTACCGTATATTCCGAAGTGCGCTTCTCAAATTGTAGATAAGAAAGAAATCTATTAATGAGTAACATGTTGGGATAAATTCATGTAACAATCTTCAATGTTTGGTTTTATTTGTTTGATAGTGATGTTATTAAAATCGTAAGATCGTAAGATCGTAAGAGTGTAAGATTCCTTTTCTTGCTCCATTTCTGCTTTCTGCTTTCTGCTTTCTTCCTCTATCCTCACATCATCAAACGTTACGTGCAACGCATCCCCGAATGCAAAACAGGTTTTCACCATTGGGTTTTTTCGCAAATCTAACAATAGTTGATACATATTCTCACTTTCTATTGAGTAAAGCGTGTCAGTAAAATTGGCGATGATGTTTTGCGGGGTATCAATACTAATAAATTGTCCGTTGTTAATGAGCGCAATTCTGTCGCACAAACTTGCTTCATCCATATAAGGCGTGGATACTAAAATAGTGATTTCCTGTTCTTTCAATCGGCGTAACATTTCCCAAAACTCTTTACGCGATACGGGGTCAACGCCGGTGGTGGGTTCATCTAAAAAGAGTACTTTAGGTTTGTGGATGAGGGCGCAACTTAATGCTAATTTTTGTTTCATCCCTCCCGACAGCGCCCCTGCTTTTCTATCCTTAAATGGCTCAATATGTTGGTAAATATCTTTAATGAGGTGATAATTTTTTTCAATAGTTGTGTTAAATAGTGTAGCAAAAAAGTTGAGGTTCTCTTCCACGGTTAAATCCATATATAGAGAGAATTTTCCGGGCATATATCCTGAAATTTCTCTAATTTTTTTCCAATCATTAATAACATCGTAGTTTTCGATTAGTACTGTAGGTTGGATTTCATTAGAACTATCAGGAAGTAGCAATGTGGTTAATATACGAAACAGCGTAGTTTTTCCGGCGCCGTCGGGACCGATGATGCCGAAAATTTCCCCATTATTTACTTCAAAACTAATGTTTTTTAATGCCTGAATTCCATGCAGTTTCGGTTTTATTCTTCTAATTTTTCTGTAAATTTTTACCGGAGGCGGAACAAATTTTTGAATATAATAGGTTTTGGAAAGGTTTTTAACGAGGATGGACATTATTATCTATTTTATTGAAAATTGCCTTGCTTATTTTTCGCAGCAAAAATATACAAAATAGACTTTTATTTTTCCAAACACTCGTAAATTAACTTCACAAATTCGGTATTGGCAAAATGTCCTGGTTTTTTGGCAATAATCTCTCCTTTGATAGGTTTTCCCAAAAGATATAAATCTCCTAATAAATCTAAGAGTTTATGACAAGCCGGTTCGTTGTAGCATTGTAATTTAACATTATTTAACGTACCATTTTCATTAATTTGAATCTCTTTTTTATTGAAGAAAGCGCCTAATTCTTCCAACACTTCGGGGTTTGGTTTTTTATCCACAAAAACGATGGCATTATCTAACTCTCCACCTTTAACCAAGTTGTGTTTAATTAAATATTGCAATTCGTGGAGAAAGACGAAAGTTCTGCAGGAGGCAATATTTTCCTCAAATTCTTCTATTTTTTTCATAGAAGCAAATTGACTTGAAAGTACTGATGTTCCATAATCTACCATCACCGACATGGTAAATTTTTCAGCGGGAACTAAAATCAGTTCAATGCCAATGTCTGGTTTTTCAAATTTAACGACCTCATCAACAGAGATATATTCTCTTAGTTCAGGTAGTTCTTTGATGCCTGCTTCTTTTATCATGGTGATAAACGGGGCGGCGCTTCCATCTAATATAGGCACTTCTTCTGCATCTATAAGAACGAGTAAATTATCAATACTCATGCCTGCCAAAGCAGCTAATAAATGTTCTACTGTTTTTACGGGAACATCATTTTCTTTAAGATTTGTACTTCTTGAAGTATCTGCCACATTAAGAATATGCGCTTTTACCGTAGGGTTGTCGGGCAGGTCAATTCTTTGAAAGATTATTCCATGATTTGCCGGCGCCGGCTGCAACTTAATAGAGACTGCGCACCCTGTGTGCAATCCTTTTCCGGAGATAGAAACCTCCGAAGCGATAGTAGTTTGATTTCTTTTCATAAAAAACTTGTTACCGAAAAAATCACTCTGATTTCTTCTGATGCTTTTCTAATAGATTAATTTGGTTAAACAATTCAGGTAATTTTTTTCTATATATAATAAGTTTTTTTTCTTCTATGGCGGAGATTGCCGGTGTGCCCAACACAATTTTGTTATCAGGAACATGGTTAGTTACTCCCGATTGAGCGCCGATGATCACGTTATCTCCAATTTTTAAATGCCCAATGATGCCTACTTGTCCTGCTACAATCGCTTTTTTTCCTATTTTGGTAGAACCGGACATTCCGGATTGAGCGGCAAAAGCAGAACCTTCTCCTACTTCGCAGTTATGAGCAATTTGAATAAGATTGTCTAATTTCACAAAGTCGTGAATTTTAGTCGAACCTAATGTTGCTCTGTCAATGCAAGTATTTGCGCCAATTTCCACAAAATTTCCAATGATAACATTTCCAATTTGAGGCACTTTAACATAATCTCCATCTTGTTGTGCAAAACCAAATCCATCAGCTCCTATCACAGCGCCTGCATGAATAATAGTATCGTGTCCAATTTCACAGTCGGCATAAAGTTTTACTCCGGAGTAGAGGATAGAGTTTTTCCCAATTTTTGCATTATCTCCTAAGCAAACATGTGGATATAGTTGAACGTTATCTTCAATTACAACATTTTCACCCACACTTACAAACTCTCCTATATACACATTTTTTCCAAGAGTAGCGGTTTTTGCAATACAGGACTGGGATGCTATCCCTGTTTTTTTAGGTTTCATTTGTTGATACGTTTCCAATAGTTTTGCCAATGCTAAATAAGGATTTTCTGTACGAATTAGCGTAGCAGAGATTTTTTTTTCGGGAACAAAATCATTGGCAACAATTACCGCAGTGGCTTTTGTTTTGTAAATAAAGTCGGTATATTTTGGGTTTGCTAAGAAAGACAACCCACCCTCAATTCCTTCTTCAATTTTACAGATTGTATGAATTGTTGCTTTAGGGTCTCCTTCAATAGAAGCCGAAATTATTTCTGCAATTTGTGATACCGTAAACGTCATCAAAAAAATTTTGGCAAAAATATAATGTTTTTTTTACCATAAATAAAAAAAAGAGAATAAAAAAAATATATTTTTGCCGCCCGTGAAAAAAAAAGGAGAGATGGGTGAGTGGCTGAAACCAACAGTTTGCTAAACTGTCGTAGGGGTAACCCTACCGGGGGTTCGAATCCCCCTCTCTCCGCAAAATACTATTTTTTAGAATTGATAAACAGTGCTGTACAAAACCATTCTCTCTATTTACTCCCTGTGATGGAAGAATTTTACTCCCTGCAAGGCGAAGGCACCCATACAGGAAAACCAGCATATTTCTTACGCATCGGCGGCTGTGAAGTGGGATGTCATTTTTGCGATGTAAAAGAATCGTGGGATGTCCATAAACATACCCTAACCTCTGTGGATGAAATTTCACGACGAGTTATTGCAAACCCTTCAAAAGCAGTAGTAGTTACAGGAGGCGAACCAATGCTGTATAACTTAGATTATCTGTGTGAAACGCTTAACAATAACAATATCAAATTATTTTTAGAAACCTCAGGCTCAGAACATATATCTGGAAAATGGGATTGGATATGTGTATCACCCAAGAGAAAACACCCCCCGCATAAAAAAATATTGCAGCAAGCAAATGAACTTAAAGTGGTTATTTGCAATGTACCCGATTTCGTTTGGGCAGAAGAAAACGCAAAATTTGTGAATGGTAATTGTGAATTACTTCTTCAGCCCGAATGGAACAACCGAGAAATAATAATACCTTTAATTGTAGAGTATATCTTACAAAATCCAAAATGGAAAATTTCGCTGCAAAGTCATAAATATATGGATATTCCATAGGGTTACTGTTCTTTTATGTAATATGAAGAAATACATTTTTTATATCTAGTAAAAAATTGTTGATAGATAAAGAGATTATTTATTTTTTGTTTTATCCATTTTGAAGTATGAAATATTATACTTTTGCGCTCAAATTCATAAAAAACTCCTCATGCAAGAACGCCACAGGAATCGTCTTCAATATTTTAACGAACAAAAAAAGAGTTCTGAAAAATTTATTCTTCCTTCAGATTTGCGTAAATAAATGGTTATCCAAAACTCATTACCTGCATCTTCTTCCAGGTAAATGTTATACTTTTGTATTAAAAAAATGGGGTGAAACTCAGGGAACGATACAAGATTTCTATACTACCGCAGTTTATTATTTGTTAAAATAATTATTCATACTTTTTTTTCATTTCATTCGTTTTTTTAAATTATTAATAAAGAAGAATAATATGCTAACATTTACCCCCATCTCTTTAATCATTATTACCATTATTTCGGCTATCGGTTTTCAAATCGGGTTATGGTTTATTTTTAATAAAGCCGGCGTAAAATCCTGGAAAAGTTTAATTCCGATTTACAATTTTTGGTTGTGGCTCAAAGTTTTATCACGCCCAAAATGGTGGATGTTTTTTATTCTGTTTCCATTTATTGGATTTTTTATGTTTTTATTAATGGTTTGGAAAACCATCAGATTATTCGGAAAAACGAGTTATTTATATCTCATTCCGGGAACATTTTTCTTCTTTATTTACCTGCCGCATCTTGGAATTTCTAAAAAAGAGCATTATACAACTTTAGAAAATCTTCCAAAATTCAAAAAAAGTACATTAAGAGATTGGATGGACGCGCTCATTTTTGCCGTTGCCGCCGCTTATGTATTACGCTGTTTTTTGTTTGAATTGTTTGCCATCCCAACCTCTTCTATGGAGAGTTCGTTGATGGTGGGCGATTATTTGGCAGTGGATAAAATTACCTACGGCGCACGCATCCCCATGACCCCCATAGCCATCCCTTTTGTGCATCATACCGTTCCTTTAACTAAATTTACAAAATCATACGTAGAATGGGTAAAACTGCCCTATATGCGTTTCCCAAAAATTCATAACGTAGAAAGAGGAAACGCCGTGGTTTTTAATTATCCCGATGGAGACACAGTGGTTTTAGAACGGCAATCGGAAGGTTACTACGCCATTGTTAGAGAATTTGAAACCATGTTTAATCCGAATGCGCCAAAAGCAGAATTGGCAAAAGTATATTCAAGATACAGGATAGATGGAATTAATTATTTTACATCAAGATATCCGGGCGCCTATTATCAGGGAAAAGGAAGAGAAGTGGTGAAAAAAGAGTATCATGTAAAAGCAAGACCGGTGGATAAAAGAGAGTTTTTTGTAAAACGCGCGATTGGACTTCCGGGCGAAAAATTGGAAATTCAAAACACACAAGTCTTTATTAATGACGAACCTATACAAAATCCAAAACGGATTCAGTTTATTTACAGCGTTACCGATCCTAATGGAGTTGGACTCAACTCGAAAAAACGAAAAGCGTTGAATATTAATGAAGAGGAAATGTGGAAAGAGAGTAATTTTACTACACACTATTCTCTGAATCAAGCGCAAATAAAAGAGATTGAAAAAATGGGATTTTTTGTGGAAAAGGTGGTAGATGAAAAAGGGGATCAGGATTTGAGTATTTTTCCCCATGATTCACGTTATTATTGGAATAAAGATTTTTTTGGACCGATTACCATTCCTCAAAAAGGCGCTACTGTAGAACTCAATGATTCTACCGTTGTACTTTATTCACAAATCATTACAAATTATGAATTGCATGATTTGCAAATAAAAGACGGAGAAATTTTTATTGATGGCGAATTGGTTACCGAATACACATTTGCGCAAAACTATTACTTTATGATGGGAGATAACCGGCACAACTCTTCCGATTCGCGTTTTTGGGGATTTGTTCCCGAAGATCATGTTGCCGGAAAAGTGTGGTTTGTTTGGTTGTCGTTAGATAAATACAAATCGTTTGGCGAGGGTAAAATTCGTTGGAGCAGAATGTTTAGAGGATGTAAAAATGAGTAATACAAACATATCAATTTTTTTTTATTTTTGTGCCGTTAAAAAGATAATCACTTAAATTTTTCAAATATGAAATCAAAACTATTTACTGTTAAAGCTTTAGCATTTTTTTGCTTAGCCTCAATGTTTTGTATGGCAAATCTTTTTGCCCAAGAAAATCCTTCTCCAACTGAAGTAAAAGAAGAAAAAGTTGGTTTTAAAATTGAAGTAACAAACACCGCAGACCCTTCCAAAAATACGGTGCAATCTTCAAAACTTTCAGTTAATGAACAAACAAAAGAAACAGAAGTAGAAATCAAAGATGGAACTTCTGTTTATTTTATGCCCCATCAAAAGCCAATGTATATGGATGGAACGCAAGAATTATACTTTTTCCCTTCCAAAGAGGCGCGCTATCCTGCCGCATTGCAAAAAGAAAAACCACAAGGCATTGTGATGGTACGTTTCATCGTTGAAACAGACGGCTCAATCTCTAATCCCGAAGTAATAGCATCAGTACACCCAAAATTAGATGAAGAAGCATTACGGGTGGTTTCCAAGTTGAAAAACTTTTACCCCGGTAAAAACATTGATGGGGAAAACGTACGTTGCTACGTTGATTTTCCCGTTCCCTTTTTATTAGACAAAAAATAAAATCATAAATATTTTTTAACCAAAGAAATAAAGGCTTCATCAATGGCCAATATTGCTGCAATCCTAACCGCTTCCTCAGGAGCGGTTTTTTCGTTGCAATCTTCCAGTTGATAATTAATAAATCTATTCAATTCTTGCGGATGAGACTTAATCTGCGCTATCTTATCCCATTCTATCCCTTTTACGCGCAAACGCCGAAAATTTCCTTCTACATTAGAATAATGAGTTGTAACCAAACATATTGCTTTTTTATGATGCACCTGCTCAAGAAATGCCGTTACTAATGCAGTTCCCTCTTTGGGATTGGTAGTGCGTGCAAATTCATCCACCAGAACCAACATCTTTTTATCCTCTTTGACCTCTTGAAGAATTTTGTGAATTTGTAAAATTTCGTTAACAAAAGAAGACAATCCTGTGTTTTCGGAATCACTGTCACCAGTAACAAAATGAATTTTCTCTACGGGAACAATAGATGCCGTTTGAGCGGGTACATAAAACCCAAATTGAAACATCCACTGACTGAATGCAATTGTCCGAAGAAATATTGATTTTCCCGTCATATTTGCGCCGGTAATTAAACAGGATTCCTGTTTTAACTCAATATCTATCGGCTGAAATTCAATATTTTCCTTTTTTAACCGATGTGCCACAACAGGATGAAAAAGCCCTGTGTAAGAAGTTTTTTCTTCCGAGATATCTGGTTTACAACAATTCCACTCTAATGCCAACTCTATTTTGGCTAATATCAAATCCAATTTGGCTATCCACTGCAAATTCTGTTCTAAAGCAGTAGCAAAAGGAGATAATTTCTTTACTAAATTTTGTCTTATTTTATTTTCCATTTTTGATATTTGCCACAACAAATCCTCTTTTTCTTCTTGCGATGTAGCATGGTTGCATTTATTTCTTAAAGTTGTAAGTTCTTTACTATATGCCGAATAAATGTAAAAATGAGGAATCAACGTATTTTCAGGATCTAAAATTTGTATCATCTCGTTTACGTCAAACAAAGTAAAGAGTGAAAAAGATGTTGAAGAAAGAATTTGATCTAATTCGTGCATAAGGATTGCACATTTTTTAATTTCAAAAAGTTCTACATCATCTAAAGAATCCTCATTTTTTAGCCTTACAATGGTAGCAAAAATATCTTGTACTGAAGCAAGCAACTGTTTCACTTTAAGCAAACTTTCTTCATTGGAATTTTGCCAAAGCAGAACCTCTTCCATTTCGTGAAAACAAGTTTCTAATAAATTAGCATCTGTAATAAAATAACTTTTAAGTAATTCTTTTCTTCCAAGCGTAGAATTGAGGGGCAAGTTTTCGTAAACAAATCTTAATACGGGAATGGTAGAAATTGTTTCTTTAAAGGAGAGCATTTATGTTTTTTTAACGGGTACAAAAATATCATTTTTAAGAACTCTAACTTATGTAATATTTTTATTTTTGTTTCGTTCTTTAACTTATTATTTTAACAAGCCATAACAGATGCGTAAAATTCTAATAATTACGGTTTTATTTTTTTCTTTTGGAAACTTTCAAACGCTTTTTTCGCAAGTTACCTGCACCGCGAGCGCGCCACCACAAGTAGCAGTAGGGCAAACTTTTACTTTTACTTTTGCACTAAATCAACGCGCCCAGCAGATTGCATCTTACCAATTTTCAGGGTTTGACATTTTGAGCGGTCCCAATCAAAGCAGTTCAACTTCAATGACTATTGTAAACGGACAGACAACTCAAAGCAGCACATTTTCGTACTCTTTCACACTCAGAGCGCAAAAAGAGGGTAGTTTTACTATTCCTGCTGCCACTTTCGTTGTTGATGGAAATCAAGTTAAATCGAATAATGTTCAAATTAAAGTGATAGCGTCTCAACAGGCGGGGACACCACAGCAGCAGCAGCAACAACAACAACAGCAGCAAGGAACACGCAATCAACAGGCAGCCCAACAAACCTTTGACAAAAACGAAGTATTTGTTCGCACTTCTGCCTCTAAAACAAATCCTTATCAGGGAGAACAGGTAACCATTACCCACAAATTATACGTAGGACAAAGTGTGAATGGCGGTTATCGCGTAAATAGCGCCACTATGCCTACGCAAAGCGGGTTGTGGTCTTATACGCTGGGAGATCCTAATGTGGACAACGTGGGAAAACAGGAGGTCGTAAACGGGAAAAAATATACGGTTCATGAAATTAGAAGAACAGCGGTCTTTCCGCAAAAGACAGGAGATATTACAGTTACTCCGATGGAAATTGATTTCACTGCCAATGTGATTACCCAACAAAACTCAGGCGATCCATTCTTTGATAGATTTTTTGGCGGCAGACAAAATGCGCAAAACTACAATTTAGATATTAAATCAAATGCGATACAACTTAATGTAAAACCGTTGCCCCAAAATAATAAACCCGATAATTTTAGTGGTTTAGTGGGATCTTTCACGCTGTCATCTTCATTAAGCAGAGCGCAACTCAAAGCCAACGATGCCACTAACTTTACTATTACCATTAGCGGAACCGGTAATATTCAACATATTGATCCCCTTGATATTATCTTTCCATCCGATTTTGATGTAACAGAACCCAGAATCTCTGATAATATTAATACAAAAGGAAATACAGTTACAGGATCACGGATCTTCGAATATGTTATCATTCCCAGAAATGAAGGAACTTTTACTATTCCAAAAGGATCATTTTCATTTTTTGATCCTTATTCTAATTCTTATAAAACACTTAATAGCCAAGAATATACTTTGCAAATTGAAAAAGGATCAGGGCAACTTTCTGTTTCTACTGCTTCTTCACAAAAAGAGATTAAAGTGCTGGGAAACGATATTCGTTTTATTCGAACCTCAAATTTCAACTTAAAACCGGTGGGGGCAGTTTTCTTTGGTTCACTTCAATACTATGGCGCATTACTTTTACCTGTTATACTGCTGATATTTTTTATTATTATTTGGAGAAAACAGATAGAAATAAGAAGTGATGTTGCACGGATGCGCCATAAAAAAGCAAACAAAGTGGCGCGCAAAACTTTAAAAACAGCAAAAAAACTTTTAGATGATCACAAAAAAGAACAGTTTTATTTGGAAATATCGCACGCATTATGGGGATTTTTAAGTGATAAATATCGCATCCCCGTATCCCAACTATCTATGGAAAATGTGGCATCAAAACTCACACAATTGGGTATTTCTACTCATATTATTGATAAATTTGTTGAGACTTTGCATCAGTGCGAGTTTGCAAGATTCGCACCCGGCGACAGCTCCGAAATCATGCAAGATATGTACAAGAAAGCGAATGACCTGATTCTACAAATAAATTAACCATTTTTTTAATTCAAGTATATTATGTTTACAGTACGTCTTACCCCAATTTATTTGCTCATATTTATCATTCTCAATTCTCCATTTTCCATTCTCCATTCTTTTGCTCAATCTCCCACCGATCTTCCTCCCATAAACAAAGTATATGTGGATGGTATTCAAAGCGTTAAACTTACTCCGGCAGGCGTAAATTTTGGACAACCTGTCATCCAATTAAATTCCGGAGAAAAATTAGTATTAACTTTTGATGACCTGCTCCAGAAAGACAGATTTTTGAAATATACGCTCATTCATTGCACGCACAACTGGCAATATTCTCCACTAAATCAGATTGAATATTTAGATGGTTTTTATGAAGATTTGATAAACGATTATTCTTTTTCATTTAACACCATTGTTCCCTATACAAAATTCAGATTGACTTTTCCTACTCCTGAGATGCGCTTAACGAAATCGGGTAACTATTTATTGGTAGTGTATGATGAAACTATAGATAATCCTGTATTAACGAGA
This sequence comes from Lentimicrobiaceae bacterium, assembly GCA_009776395.1. Classification (GTDB taxonomy): domain Bacteria; phylum Bacteroidota; class Bacteroidia; order Bacteroidales; family WCHB1-69; genus WRNX01. The sequence continues at coordinate 8,994 of WRNX01000011.1, read as the reverse complement.
AGATTGATGGTAGTAGAGCCGCAACAGGCAGCAATAAAGGGGAATGTAACTTGGGCGCAGGATGTGCAATATCGTTCCTCAAAACAGCAAGTAGATTTTACCGTTTACTCCGGCGCTTACTCTATTCGTAATCCCGCCATGTATTTACATGCTACTATCTTGCAAAACGGTCGCTGGGATAATGCTATTGAGGGATTAACGTACAGAACAGTGAAACCCGGAGAATATGGTTTTAATTTTGATAATTTGAACAAAAATGTTTTTAATGGCGTAAATGATTTTAGAACTTTTGATATCAGAACGTTACGTTCAACCGCGGATAGAATTACTTCCATAAACTTTGACAATAGAATAAACCAAGCCTATGTAATGGAAGATTTGGCTCGTCCTTGGGGCGCTTATGTAACAAACAGAACCTTAAATGGATACTGCTTTTACGCAAACCAAGATTTTTCAGGAGAAAATACCGAAGATTACGTATTGGTGCATTTTACTTTGCGTTGCGATTTTCAGGTAGAGGAAGGTGATTTGTACGTGTTTGGCGAACTCACCGACTGGCAAATTGACCCCAAAGCAAAATTAGCATTTAACCCTGATAATAATTATTGGGAAAGTGGTTTCTACTGTAAACAAGGATATTACAACTATATCTATCTGTTTGTTCCCAAAAAATCCAAACAAATTAATGATACCTATATTGAAGGCAACCATTGGGAAACACCCAATAATTATACTATTTTAATTTACTTACAGGAAGAGGGAACCTCTTACGACAAGTTGATTGGTTTCACGACTGCTTCGATTAATGATTAATGATATGAAATGGTTTAAAAAAAAAAAATGAATTGTTTTTTTTTCTATTTTTGCAAATTCAATTTAATAAATAATATTTATGAATAATGATACAATTGTAAGATATTCCGATGAAGAACTTCAAGAGTTTAAAACTCTCATTGAAGAAAAAATTGCCGAAGCAAAACAAGGAATGGAAATCTATTTAGAAGCCTATAGTAACGTAGGTAATGACACTACAGACACTTCTCCTACATTCAAAATTTTGGAAGAAGGAAATCAGGTATTATCCAAAGAAGAGAATAGTCGCCTTGCTAATCGTTTAGATAAGTATATCAAAAATTTGGAAGCAGCCCTAGTGCGTATTGAAAATAAAACCTATGGAATATGTCGGGAAACAGGGAACCTTATTCCTAAAGAACGACTCAAATGCGTTCCTCATGCTACTCTATCATTTGATGCCAAAGTTAATGAAAAAAAGTAGTTTAGCCTTACTCATCATACTCTTTTTTGTTGCTTTTGACCAAATTGTTAAAATTTGGGTAAAAACAACAATGTCCATCGGTGAAGCATTTCCCGTTTTTGAAAATTGGTTCTACATCTACTTCGTCGAAAACGAAGGAATGGCATTTGGTATTAGTCTCGGCGAAAGTATTGGTAAACTCTTGCTCTCAATTGTACGAATTGGTGTCGCAGGGTTTTTAGTCTTCTATCTGTTCAAAATTATTAAAAATAAACAGGCAGACCGGGTAGTCGTTATCATTCTATCTTTAATCATTGCAGGCGCTATTGGAAATATTATTGATTCTATCTTCTATGGAATTATATGGCATTATGCCCCACTCTTTTACGGACGTGTGGTGGATATGTTTTATTTTAAACTCTTTAAAATTCCACATTGGAGCCCGATTTGGGGAGGCGACTATTTCTTTCCCGCTATCTTCAACGTAGCAGATGCTTGCACAACCATTGGAATCATGGCCATCATTATTTGGAATAAAAAAATATTTACCCCAATAAAAAATAAAAATATTCATCAAAAATAAACTTGTTAAAAATATATACTATGGAAAAACCTACCGGAGTAATTCAAAAAATTATTGAAAGCTTACAACAAATAAACACATTAGATGTTTATTCACCTATTGAAAAAGATATTATTCTGCACAACCTTAGAGCAGCATATATGATTTTTCTAAATATTCAAGTGCAAGAACAAAGCAATGAAAACAGGGTGAAAAATCTGTTTGTTGAAGAAACTGAAACAGAGAATGAAGAATTGAAAATGGAAAATGGAGAATGGAAAATGGAGAATGAAGAATTGAAAATGGAAAATGGAGAATGGAAAATGGAGAATGAAGAATTGAAAATGGAAAATGGAGAATGGAAAATGGAGAATGAAGAATTAAAAATGGAAAATGAAGAATTAAAAATGGAGAATGAAGAATGGGATGAAGAGGATGAAATTGAAACTGAAATTGAAGAGAATGAAAATTTTGTATCAGAAATAGATATTGAGGTTCCTTTAGTAGATAAAAGTACTACAGAATCCCCCTTATTTTTAGAAGCTCCCTTAGTAGAAGAAAAAGAGCTCATTCTCCAAGATGATATTTTAGAATTTATCCCTGATGCAAAGCCCAACAAAGAGTTTTTGTTTGAAGATACGTCCATTCAAAGACCGGAAAAAAAATCTTTAAATGATTTATTGACTGAAAAGAAAGAAGAACAATCATTAGGAGCGCGTTTTCAGCAATCTTTTATTCCAGACCTGACCAAAGCAATAGCTATTAACGAAAAGTTTACTTTCATTAGAGAACTATTCCGCAATAGTGGTGTGGATTTTAGCAATGCCATTCAAAAACTTAATGAGTGCGGAAATATTGACGCCGCTTTTGTATTAATGGAAGACCTTAAACATCAATATCTTTGGGATACTACCTCCACCGCATATCTCACTCTTTGCGACTTGGTGAGAAGAAGATTTCTGTGATAAAATAGTTCAAAGTGTGGTATTGTAAATGTTTCAAATAGAGTGCCACAAAAGAAATGAAACTATCAGAGGGATTTATATATTTTTAAAAGTAAATAGCCAATAAAAAATATATGCTACTTTTGCTGCAACTTTTGAAATATTTTTCTAAAAGTTTTAGTAGATTTCTACTTTTTGAAAAACTTTTTATGTATAATAAAAATTATATAATTATGATTAAAAAAATTGCAATTCTGTTACTGTTTTTATGCTGTAACAATCAAATCATTAAAAGTCAAAATATGATAAACTTTGAATTAATTAAACTGCCCTACGCGGCAAATGCGCTTGAACCGGTAATAAGCAAGCAAACCATTGAATTTCACCATGGTAAACATCTACAAACCTACGTGAACAATCTGAACAATCTTATTCAGGGAACTAAATTTGAAAATGCCGAACTCGAAACTATCGTTAAAGAATCGGACGGAGCTATTTTCAATAATGCCGGACAAATATTGAATCACAATCTCTATTTTACGCAATTTTCCCCAACAGGAGGCGGAAAACCCGTCGGACAATTAGCCAAAACTATTGACGCTACTTGGGGATCATTCGAGAATTTTCAGAAAGAGTTTGAAACTGCCGGCGCTGGATTGTTCGGTTCCGGATGGGTGTGGCTAACTGCCGATAACGAAGGAAAACTCGCTATTATCAATGAAAACAACGCAGGAAATCCCCTTACAAAAGGATTAATTCCATTGCTGACTTTCGACGTTTGGGAACATGCGTACTACCTTGATTTTCAGAACCGCCGCGCCGACCATTTGAAAGCTTTATGGACTATTGTGGATTGGAAAATTGTGGAAAACCGCTATTCTTCTATTGAATAAATAAACAAAAATTATAATAAAATGCTAGAAAATAACATTTTACTCGCATTTGGATTGACTCTGATTGCCGGTCTTGCCACCGGCATAGGAAGTTTGATCGCTTTATTAGCCAAACGCACCAACACCAAATTTCTATGCGCCTCATTGGGCTTTTCTGCTGGCGTAATGATTTATGTGTCGTTTATGGAATTGTTACCCGAAGCCAAAGCAGAACTTATCCAGCATTTTGGAGATAAAACAGGAACAATGAGTTTACTGCTTGCTTTTTTTGGAGGAATTGGATTGATTACACTGATAGACTTTCTGATACCGGAATCTAACAACCCACATGAATTGCAGGGGATTGAGGATATGAATAAAACTAACATAAAGCAAAAATCGTTGCACCGCACAGGTATTATGCTTGCGCTAACACTTGCTATTCACAATTTTCCCGAAGGAATTGCCACATTTGCATCGGCGTTAAACGGACTTTCGGTAGCCATTCCCATTACCATTGCCATTGCCATACACAATATCCCCGAAGGGATAGCCGTATCGGTACCTATTTTTCATGCAACGGGAAACAGAAAGAGAGCGTTTTGGTTATCGTTTCTGTCGGGGTTGGCAGAACCGGTGGGAGCGCTGATTGCTTACTTCTTTCTCATGCCGTTTTGGTCGCCTTCAATAAATGGAATACTCCTTGCCGCAATAGCAGGCATAATGGTATATATCTCATTAGACGAACTTTTACCCACAGCAGAAAAATACGGAGAACACCACATATCCATTTCAGGACTCATTGCAGGAATGATTATCATGGCATTGAGTTTGTTTCTTTTTATATAAATGAACTGATAACTGATAACTGATAACTTTAAATTTAAACAGATGAAAAAAACTGATAATTGTTCTCACGAACACCACCACATTGATAGCCATAATAATGAAAGACGGTCAAAATTTGTTGTTTTGATAACCGCAATCACGATGATTTTAATGATATTTTTCGGTTATTGGACAAACTCAATGGCGTTGCTTGCCGATGGATGGCATTTGGCATCACATGTGCTTGTGCTTGCGCTTACATGGTTGGCATATTTTGTGGCAAGAAAATATGCCAAATCTAAAAAATATTCATTCAACACTAAAAAATTGTTATCGCTATCAGGTTTTTTAAGCGCTGTTTCTTTGCTTGCTGTGGCTGTTTTTTTGTCGGTAGAATCTATTTCCAGATTATTCGATCCGCTTGAAATTCAGTTTCACGAAGCCATTATTGTTGAATTTTTTGGATTGACGGTCAATATCTTGAGTGCGTTCATTCTTCATGGCGGACATAACGACGATCACAATATTCGAGCGGCATATCTTCATATACTTGCCGATGTAATTACCGGCATTGCCGCTATTATTGCGTTAACGGCAGGCGTTATTTGGAAAATATTTTGGTTAGATTGCGTAGTGGGTATATTGGGAGCCGTAATTATTGCCAAATGGGCATTATCGCTGATGTGGAACGCAGGGAAAGAGTTGGTGGATTATAAAAGAAATTAATAGCATAAAATAGTAAAAGGTTTATAATGAAATATTTAGGATTCATCATTGTTTTAACAATAATATTAGCATCTATTGGAGGAACAATTTACTACCTCTCAAACAGGTTTGCATTGTTCTTTCCGACGGCATCAGTAAAAGTTTGGTTATGGGGATTGACCTCTACAACTCTCTTATTAATAGCGGGAGCTTTATTCTCTTTCTCGATACATAGTAATGCAGGTAGAATATTTTTTGTTTTGCTTGCATTTTGGATAACGATGCTGCTTTACTTGTTAATGATTGTCGCAATTTTAGATTTGGTGAATCTATGTTTTAAAATTTCTCCTTTTGTACGTGGAATTGTATCATTAACATTGATGACTTTTTTCATCATATATGGCACGGTAAATGCTTCTGTAATAAAAGTGAAAGAGATTTCCATACCGATTGTTGGATTAACAGAAGAGATAAAAGCAGTCCATATTTCTGATGTGCATCTCGGCAGTTATTGGGGTAAAAAACGACTTGAAAAAATTGTGGATAAAGTGATTGAACTTCATCCCGACCTCTTGTTCAATACAGGTGATATGTTTGACTCAAAAACACTTTTAGATCATTCGGATCTTCTCAATCCACTACAGAAACTCACTATTCCGCATTATTTTGTTTACGGAAATCACGATCAGCAGGCGGGAATTGAAAAAGTGATTGCGTGTATGCAAAATGCGGGCGTAATAGTTCTACAAAATGAAATAACACAGTTTGGCGAGTTGCAAATTATTGGATTAAACAATATGCTTGAAGATGAGAATGGATTTGATGTACATGCCAATCATAGCGTTGAGACGATTCAATGTGTGATGGAAAAACTGCCTGTGGATAAAAATCTTCCTACGATTGTTTTACACCACCGACCTGCAGGAATGAAATATTTAAACGATAAAAAAACAGATTTACTTCTTTCTGGACATACGCATGCAGGACAACTGTTTCCCTTTGTTCTCATTACAAAAGCGATGTATCACTATAATAAAGGGTTATATCACTATCAGGATATGAATATTTATATTACAGCAGGAGTAGGCACGGCATTTATGCCCATTCGAATTGGAACAAATGGTGAAATAACGGTTATAAAGTTAGTGATGAAATGAAAGAAATATAGATAAAAATAATCGAATTATATAAAAAGACAAAATATTGTATTATTTTTTTTATTTTTGCACCAAATTCTTCGTAAACAAAAAAAACAATTAAAAAAAATATATTTTACTTAAAAAATTAAATAATATGTTAGAAAAAAAAATGGAAGTTGCATTGAATCAACAAGTAAATGCAGAATTATGGTCAAGTTATCTCTATTTATCCATGTCTTATAATATGGAAAATACGGGATATGATGGTATGGCTTCATGGTTTGCTTTGCAGGCAAAAGAAGAATTTGAACATGCTACAAAAATAATGAAATTTATTGGAGTAATGGACGGAAAAGTTACCTTGTTTCCAATTAAAGAAGTTAAACAAGAATGGAATGATCCCAAAGATGCTTTTGAGGACACGTTAAAACACGAAAAAATCGTAACCGAAAAGATTCACAATCTGATGGATTTGGCTATTGAATTAAAAAATTATGCTGCACAAAACATGTTAAAATGGTTTATTGACGAACAGGTGGAAGAAGAAGATACTGTACATAAAATTTTAGAACAGTTAAAAAGAATAGATAATAACGCTGCTTGCTTGTATGCATTGGATAAAGAACTTGGAGCGAGGGTCCTTACGAGTGGCAAATAAAAATAATATTGATATTATGGTGTAAAGTTGGTATTTAATATTTTCATGAAGGCTTCAGAAAAAATTTCTTTTACTTTTTCATTGTTAATCTCTTTTCCGAGTTCTTTTTGCATGGAGGTAACTCCTTTGTCAATAAAACCACACGGATTGATGTAGTTAAAATAAGTTAAATCAGTATTTACATTTAGGGCAAAGCCATGCATGGTAACAAACCGCGAAGCACGTACCCCGATAGCGCAAATTTTTCGCGCATTTGTTGTATTTACATCTATCCAAACGCCTATAGCGCCTTCTAACCGAGCAGATGGTATTTGAAAAAATGCAAGTGTTTGAATAATTGCTTCTTCCATATTATAAATATAACCTTTTAATGATCCTCCATGATTTTCCAAATCTAAAATAGGATAACCTACTAATTGTCCTGGACCGTGATAAGTAATATCACCCCCTCTATCAATTTTATAAAAAGTAGCGTCAATTTTTCTTAAAAATTCTTCATTAACAAGAAGATTATTAAACTGTCCATTTTTCCCCAGCGTATAAACGTGAGGATGTTCGCATAAAAAAACGGTTTCCAAATTGCGAGTATCTTTTCCATCCTTTTTTGCTTGAATGATTCTTTGGAATAATTCCTCCTGTTTATTCCATGCTTCTATATAATCAATGGTTTGCCAATCAATAAATTTCATTCTATAATTATTTTATCCGACATATACGAAGACCTTACAAGTGGCGCACTTTCCACGTGTTTGTACCCTAATTTTAAAGCGTAATTTTTATATCCATCAAACTGTTCAGGTGTAACGTATTGTGCAACAGGAATATTATTTTTAGCGGGTTGCAAATATTGTCCGATGGTAACAATGGATGTTCCAACGTTTCGTGCATCGGTTAAAGTTTGAAAAACTTCCGTTTCGGTTTCGCCTAATCCAACCATAATACCTGTTTTGGTAATAATTCCGGAAATCGCAATTTGTCGTAATGTTTCCAAACTGTTTTGATAGGTTGCTTTACTTCTTATTTGTGGCGTTAATCGTTCTACCGTTTCCAAATTATGACCTGTTATATTCGGTTTAGCATCCATTACTATCTGCAATATTTCATTTTGATAATCAGGAATGAGCAGTTCAATGATAATATTTGGATTTTGTTGGCGGATTTTTTGAACGGTTTTTGCCCAGTGCGTAGCACCTTTATCGGGCAAATCATCTCTATCCACCGAAGTGATAACACAGTGTTTCAGTTTCATTAAAGATACACTCTCCGCTATTTTTGCAGGTTCTGAACTATCTAACAGCAAAGGCTTTCCTGACTTTGTGGCGCAAAATTTGCAACTTCTTGTACAAACATCCCCCATTATCATAAAGGTAGCGGTTCCTCTACTCCAACACTCGCATTGATTTGGACATTTTCCGCTGCTGCAAATAGTATGTAAATGGTTTTCAGATACAATTTTCTTTACAAAAGCGAAGTTTTCAGTATTATCAATTTTAATTTTTAACCAGTCGGGCTTGCGTTGAATCATCATTCACAAAAAATTTGTGCAAAAATAACAGATTTTTTTTGATACCTCTTTCCTGTGATTGTTTTTACTTCTCATAATTAAATATTTTTGTATTAATAATTCGGGAAAAAATATATTATTTTCTTTTCCACCATCTTTCTTTTTAATTCTTTCATCTTTACGAATTCGAGATTCTTCGCTTCGCTACCCATGACAACTTTTTGTAAAGTTTTGATTTTCAATGATAGCATACTTGTATTTTTTTGCAATTTTAGATAATGCATATAGTTCTCTTTTTTTAGTTGTTCAGTTCCTTTTTCCACATAATCTCAGGAGAATAGACGCGAAAAAAACAGCAGCAAACACAATATGTGCTACCACTTCCTTTACGTTAATTTCACTCTCGGATCCAACCAGCCGTAAATAATATCACATAAAATATTAATAACTACCAGAATAATAGAAATATACAACAGTGTTCCCATAACCACCGGAAAATCGTATTTTTCCAATCCGTCCACCATTAA